>CAZDYS010000366.1:0-4548 GCA_964509445.1 uncultured Planctomycetaceae bacterium | reverse complement strand
GACGTGTTCGTCGGAGGGGCCGTCGAGGCGGCGGCCGCCGGTCCGGCGGGCCTTCGCAGTCCGCTGCGCCCGACGTCTCCGGAGGCGGACCTGATGGTCGGACGCCGCGTGGACGAGGCGGTGGCGAGCCTCGAGGCCCGCGCCGCGGACGCTCCGGACGACGGGGTCGCCGCCTTCCGTGCCGGCGTCGCACGCCGCATGCGGTACGACTCGGACGCGAGTCGCCCGGACGACTTCCAGGCGGCTCTCGACCACTGGGAGCGGGCGCTCGCGCTCGATCCCAACCAGTACATCTGGCGCCGTCGCATCCAGCAGTACGGCCCGCGGATGGACAAGCCGTACCCGTTCTACAACTGGGTTGCCCAGGCGCAGCGAGCGATCCGTGCGCGCGGGGAGGAACCGGTGGAGCTCGTCGCCGAGCTGACGCCGGCGGAGCTGGCCGAGCCGCGCGAAGCCTCCGCGGGGGAGGCGAAGCCGGCGGAGGAGCCGGACGCGGACGGAGCGATCCGCGCCGACACGGACCTGGTGGCGATCGAGAGCGCGGTGGCGTTCGACACGTCCGGCCAGGGCTCCGTCGCGACGGTTCACCTGGCCCTGCGTCCCGATGCGGACCGCAGCGTGCACTGGAACCACGAGGCCGGCCCCGCAGTCGTCGTGTGGATCGAGGAGCCCGTGTCTCAGCGACTCGAGTCTCCACCGCACGAGGAGGCGGCGACCTCCGAGGGGCTGGTCACGTTGACCTTCGAGTGCACGCTCGCCGAGGACGTCGACGAGGAGCTGCTCTCGGGCTACGCGCTCTACTACGTATGCGAGGGCGAGGACGGCACGTGCCTCTACCTGCGGCAGGACTTCGAGGTCCCGGTCTCGCGCTGAGCGTCGCTCAGGCCCGCCCGCGCACGGCGTTCACGATCTCGTGCGCGCGGCGGTCCTCCTCGAAGCTGTGCACGAGCAGACAGGCGTGCACCACGGCCGGGATCCAGCCCAGGAGGAGGAGCGGGACGTTCAAGAGGGCCTGGAACGGGCGACCGACCGACAGGACGGCCAGCGGGGGCAGCAGGAGGGCGAGGAGGTAGCGCATGGCCCCTCCTTCTTGGGAACCGACCGCCCGGCCTTCCGCGGTTGGACGCCAGGGGCGCGGGGCCGTGGGCGAGCGCGGCGCCCTCTACAGCCCGATGAACTCCGTCGCGAGCCACCGTCCGGGCAGCGATTCCGCGCCGCGGACGACCCCTGCGAGGGCCTCGGGGTCGTCCTTTGCCGCGCTCAGGAGCGCCTGCAGCTCCGCGGGGAACGGACCGGCCAGCTTGCCGAGCAGCTCCAGCTGCTTGTCGTTGATCTCCGCCGGCTTGCCGCCGTCGAGCTTGCGGATCGTCGGCTTCAGGTAGCCGAGGCCCTTGGTCCAGGCCTTCACGTCGGGCTCCTTCCTGAGGTCGCGCAGGGTCTTCTTCGAGACCGTCTGGCCGAAGCGCTCCGCGAGGTCGGCGAGTGCCAGGGCCGCGGGGCCGCGCTGGTCCGCCACGAGCTCCTCGATGGTCGTGTCGATGTCGGACACGGCCTGCTCCAGCTTGGCCAGCGCCGCCTGGGCCTGGGCCACCATGGGAAGCGCGGCGTCGAACCCCCGCGAGGCCTCGAGCGTCTTCCAGCCGTCCTCGAAGCGTCCGTCGGCGAGGGCGAAGCGCGCCTCCTGCCAGTCGTCGCGCCAGGTCGCGAGCTCGTAGAGGTTGCGCTTCTGGATCAGGGTCTCGAGCGGCGTGCGCAGGAAGCTCTCCTCTCCGTCCCAGTCGATCCCGGCAGCGAAGCCGGGCTCGCCCTCCCAGGCCACGCGGCCGTCCACGTCCACGAGCACGAGCCGCGGCACGTTGAACTGGTCGATCGCGTAGTCGAGGAAGGACTTGCCGAGGATCTCGTCCCCGCTGCGCTCGTCGACGCCGACGACGCCCGGGAACGGACGGGACTCGAGGTACTCCTTCGCGCGCTCCTCGTCCCAGGTGTGGACGACGTTGATCACCCGCAGGTCGACGTCGGCGAACTCCGCGTGCAGCGCGTTCAGCCACTCGTCCAGCCGGATCGTGTCGTTCTGGTCGAGAGACCAGAGCACGAGCAGCTGGGGGCTGCCGGGCGCCTCTCGCCAGGCGGACCGCTCGCCCTGCAGCCAGCGTGCGATCTTGGGGAAGGGCGGACGGAGGCCGAGCCAGCTGCCGTTGTTGCTGACGTCGACGACGGGCTCGGCGTCCTCCTCGCCGGCGGCCATCGCGGTTGGCGCGGTCTCGCCGCGACGTAGGGAGCGCTCCATCTTGGCGGCGGGGTCCAGGGGATCGCGCGCGAGGAAGCGGACGTTGCGGAAGCGAGCGCTACCGAGTCCGGTCATCAGCCCGAAGCTGCCGCGGAGCACGTCCGGGTTCGGGAAGACCTGCGAGGCGAGCTCCTTGCCGTCGACCCACATGTCGACCGTCTCGCCGGTGACGTCGACCCGCAGGCGGTGCCACTTGCCGGCGGTGTCCTGCGAGATCGCGTCCCGGTCGCGCACGACCTGGTGGCGCCAGGTGTCGAAGGCGCCGCCTCCGTAGAAGGACGCGAGGTCGGCGTAGCCCAGTCCGCTCTTCTCGGACGGGAAGAGGATCAGGCCGTGGAAGTCGGTCGCGGACTTGCGTCCGAACACGAGCCCCGCGAAGGCCCCCTGTCCCTCGATGACCTGGACGTCCGCCTCCATCGAGAAGTCTCCCGAGGTGACCGTGTCGAGGGTGAGGAACCGGTACTCGAACTTCCCCTCCTCGTAGGACCCGAAGCGCGTGTTGAGGTACGGACCCTCGGGCTCGAACACCGAGGCGCCGCCCGCGGCCCAGCCCGCCAGGTCCTCCTCGTTGTAGGCCAGCTGCCACAGCGCGAGCGAGCCGCCCTCGCGCTCGATCGCCTCGCGGTAGAGCGCGAAGAGTCCGTCGTGCTGGAGCTCGCGGCCCAGCCGGTAGGCGACGTCCATCGCCATGCGCTCGAGGCCCTCGTCGAGGTAGCGCCGCGGCAGGCCCTCGGCGTCGGACAGGAGCGCCGTGCGCACGCGGTCCAGCTTCGCACGCTGGGGGTCGAGCTTGCGCAGCCAGCGGTCGACCTCCTGAGTGCGCGCGTCGTCGTTCCCCGCGCGCGCGAGCACGCGCTCGGCGCGCCGGAACAGCTTCACCGCCCGGTCCTCGTTCTCCTTCCAGTTGACGAGATACTCGCCGAAGTCGACCAGGAGCTCGACGTCGTCGGGGGTCGCGGTCAACCCGCTCTCGAAGTACTCCTGCGCGTCTTCGATGTCGAGGCGCGTGAGTGCGTGCCGCGCCCACTCCGCCCAGGGACGCTCGGGAACCTCCTTGCCGTTCTGCACGTCGCGCAGCTCGACGAGCCAGTCCTTCCACACGTCGTTCAGGTCGTCCACGGTCGTGACGAGCTCGAGCTTGGAGCGAACGTCCCGCGTGACGGGCCGCGGGTTCGCGAGCACGGTCTCCTCGAACGCGCTGATCGCGGAGTCGCCCACCAGGCCGCCGGAGCGGTCGATGTACTCCCGGAACGCCTTGCGGTACACGAAGCGACCGTCGGCCGGGTCCTGGTAGTTGTAGAGGAAGTACACGATGCCCCAGGTGGGGGCGTACCAGGCCGGTCCCCACTCGTAGCGGTTCTCGATCACGATCCGCAGCGTGGGGGCGCGCTCCGGGATGACGTTCGGGTCGTCCGCGCGCGTCCCGTCCTCGGCGCTGCTCATCCAGCCGCGCTCCAGGCGATCGACGAGCGGGAACAGTCGGTGGTTCGCGGGCAGGTTCGTCAGCACCGAGCCGTTCGCGAGGATGCGGCTGCCCTCGAAGAACGACGCCAGGCCCTCGTTCAGCCAGCCGACCGCGCTCGTCGCGAGGCTCACGAACTGGTGCGCGGCCTCGTGGAAGAGCGTCCCGACCATGCCCTCGAAGCCGGTGCCGCCGACGTAGGTCTCCACGGCGCTCCCGGTGAACTGACCGCCGGACCACTCCGCCGGACTGCTGCCGTGCTTCAGGTACTCGTCGCGGTCGCGGAAGATCCGCAGCTCGATGCGCGGGACCTTGCCGGCGGACTTCTCGTCGTTCCCGTACTGGAAGAACTGGCGGTAGAACGCGCTCATCTGCTCCATCGCCTCGGCGGAGCGCACCATGACCTCGTAGCCGGCGGAGGTGAGCGTCACGTAGTTGTCGCGCTCCAGCTTGGCGCGCTCGCGCCACTCCCCGTGCTCGGCGTCGTGTTCCTCGATCCAGGTGGCGGAGATGCCCTCCAGGAGGTCCTTGCTCTTCGCGTCGCCGGCGAGGCTCGGGTCGGGGGAGTTCGCGAGTCGCTCGATCGCCGCCGTGCTGACGGGGTCGTCCGGCGCGAGCACCAGGAGCTCCTTGTGCACGCCGATGGCACCGTGCGGCCAGCCGTCCTTCTCGTACCGGTCCGCGATCGGCCGCAGCTGATCGACGTACTTGGTGGCGAGCCCGAACAGGTCCGCGGCGATCGGATCGAGCTCCAGGATGCGTGCTTCGACCGCGTCGGCTCCCTCGAGCTCCTGGG
>CAZDYS010000365.1:0-4567 GCA_964509445.1 uncultured Planctomycetaceae bacterium | reverse complement strand
CCTCGAGCACCCGGTGCGCGACGCGCAGGACGGCTCGCGCGCGCTGCCGCTCGCCGGTCGGCAGGCGGAGCTCGTCGATCAGCTCGCCCAGGGCCTCCGCGTGGGACTCCTCCAGGCCCGCGTCGAGGAGGTCCCGGACGGTGGAGGCGACGGCGTGGTAGCCGTCGTCCAGGCCGCCGAAGAGTCGGCGGAGCTCACGGTCCTCCTGGGCACGGCGCCGGGAGAGCAGGTCCATCCAGGCGTCGCTCGCGTCGAGCTCCTCGCCGCCGCGGTCGAGGATCTCGGTGGCCGCGGTGAACAGCGTCTGGACCTCGAGGCCGACCACGCTGCCGAGCTCCCGAGCGATCCGCGCTCCGAGGTGCAACCGGAGAGAGCGTGACGGGACGAGCAGGCGGACGGGGTGCGCGAGCAGCGCAGGGTCCGCCCGGATCGCACGGACCTCGCTCGCGAGCTCCTCGAGGAGCAACGTCTCGGTGGCCCGCGGGCCCGGGGCGATGAGGATCTTGGTGCGCATCCAGAGGGCCGAGTCTAGCCCCTGGAGGATGCGCGCTCACCGGCCCTGCGCAGGTTGCTCGCTCGATCGTCCTGGCGCCGCTTCGTCGGGAGCGCGCGCGACGTCGCAGGAGAGCGTCGCGGCTCCGTCGAGCTCGAAGTACTCGAGGCGGAGTCGCACGGTACGCGCCTCCTCGAGCCGCAGCGTCGCCTCGTGGGTCCGGGTCGCGTGGTGCGTCCAGTCGTCGATCACGAGGGCGTCGTCGATCCACAGCCGGACTCCGTCGTCCGAGGCGGTGCGCAGGACGAAGGAGCCGGCCGGAAAGTGCAGCTCGGTGGTCGCGAGGCACCCGAAACGGTCGTCGCCGACCGTGAACTCCGCGTCGACGCCTTCGAGGAGGTCGCCGGGGCCGCCCGCTCCGAACGGGAGGTCCAGCTCCCCGAGGTCGAAGGAGCGGGAGCCGGGGCCCTGCGCCTCGGCGCGCCAGGCCTCGACGTCCTCGCGCGGATCGGTCTCCCAGGCGAAGAAGCGGGCGTCCCAGCGCGGTGCGACGAGGAGTCCCTCGGTGCGATGCGTCGTGCCGTCGATCGTGGCCACGAGCGAGTAGGGGACGACGCCGGGAGACGCCGAGCGCACGTTCCAGGTGTCGCCGCTGCGCTCGACGACCGCGCCCGCGCTGACCTCCATGGACTCGATGGTCCCGAGCAGCGCGCGGTAGCCGTGCACGCCTCCGGCGTTCGAGCGGAGCCAGAGGAAGGGCTCGGACCAGTCGTAGGGGCCCCACTCGGTCATCACGATGCGCGCGCGCCCGATCAGCCGTTCGCGCGCTCCGATCGGCTCGCTGGTCCCGAACATGGGCAGCTCCGGCGCCTGCCAGCTCAAGGACGTCGAGAGCTCCTGCACGCTCGAGGCGCCCTCCACGGTCCGCTCGGTCTCCACGTCCTGCAGGCGGTTGCCGTGCAGCGTCACCGGTCCCGCGTCGCGGAGCTCGAGAGCGACGACATCGCGGACGAAGTCGTTCTCGAAGAGCGCGTGGTCGCCGGAGCCGAAGCCGTTGGCCTTCGTCCAGGGGAGCTCCGCGAGGTGCGGATCCTCGTCCCACCAGAAGGCGACGCCGCAGCGGTTGCCCTCGAAGCGGTTGCGCAGGAGGACCCAGCCCTGGCCGTGCTCGACGTTCACTCCGCCGCGCTCGTTCCCGTAGGCGCCCTCGCCGTTCCCGACGAACAGGTTCTCGGCCACGATCGTCTCGCGCGAGTAACCGCCCCAGATCCCGCAGATCGCGTTCTCGATCAACCGGTTCCCGACGATGGAGTTGCCGAAGCTGAAGGTCAGCTCCAGCCCGTGGGCGGCGGCGTAGGACAGGTCGTTGCGCACGAACCAGTTGTCGTTGTTGCCGCGCCGCTCGAAGGAGAGGTCGGACGCTCCCTCCCGCTCGCCCAGCGCTTCCTTGCCCGCGAAGGCGAAGATGCCGTCGCCTCCGTGCGTGATCGAGTTCTCCGCCACCACGTTGCCCGAGCACTGCTCGAACAGCAGCAGACCCGCGGAGTCCTGTCCGCGGTTGTAGACGCCGTGGCTGTAGCCGCGGACGCAGAAGTCCAGCGCGTTGCGCGTCACGAAGTTGCGGTTCGAACGCCACAGGGCGACGCCCCAGCCGGACAGGAAGGAGAAGTCGTTGTCGTAGACCAGGGACTCCACGACGCGGTCGAGGATCAGTCCGTTCTGGACGTCTCGCGCGCGTGAACCTCGCACGGTGACGCGCTTGGAGCGCGCCACGTGGATGCCGGCGCCGTAGCGCTCGATCCACTCGCCGGCGTCGTTGTCGTGGGGCCAGAGCCAGTCGGACGGATCCTCTCGTTCGGGCGTGGAGCCGAGGCGCTGGCGGAAGTTGTCCGACACGTCCGCGTCCTCGATCACGAGGCCGTCGGCGCGCTCCGCCTGGATTCCCACGCGGAAGCCCGCCACGCGCGCGTCGCGCAGGGTGACCCCCTCTGCCGCGACCACGATCCCGACGCCGCGGTAGGCATCCGGGGGCTGGCCGTTCGCGCCGTTCAGCGTTCCTTCGCAGGTCACCGTGACGTCCGGCGCAACGATGCGCACGACGCCCGGCAGGGAGCCGTCCCGGTCCTCGACGGCCGCCTCGAAGACCAGCGTGCAGGAGGACTCGACGATCGTGTCGTCACCGTCCACGACGATCCGCGGGTCCTGGGGGAGGGCCGCCGGCGAGGGGGCGAGCAGCGGGCAGAGCAGCATGAGGGCCGACATGAAAGACTTTCTAAACGAATCCCGCAGGAGAGCGGCGAGCGCGCTCGATAGATTCGCTCCCGGAGGCACGCATGCACCACCTGAAGAAGTTCGTCCCGCTGCTCATGATCCTCGGCTCCCTCGGAGCGCTCGTGACCGGCGTGGGGTTCCTGCGTCCGCCGGAGCAGGCGGCGCGCTGCACGATCGTCGTGCGCGCTCCGATCGAGCAGGTCTTCCAGCCGCTCGCGAAGCTCTCCTCCTGGGGCGACTGGCACGAGGACTTCCAGGGCCTGCGTGCGGCGCCCGCCCGCGACGGGCTGCCCACCTTCGCGCTCGACGGCCTGCTCGGAGAGCGCACGTTCACGATCGTCCGCGCGGACGAGCCCTACGAACTCCACCTGCGCGTCGACGGTCCTCTCCTCTCGGGGACCTGGGACTTCCAGCTCTGCACGGTCGGCGCCGGTACCGAGGTGCTCGTGACGGAGCACGGCGCCGTGGACGGACCGTTCCAGCGCGGACTGCACCTGTTCGTCGACCCGAACGACGCCTTCGCCGAGCTCTTCGAGGCGCTGGGCGCTCGGGTCGAGGCTCCGATCTACGTCGAACGCTGCGAGGTGACGCCCGAACAGGTCGCCGCCGAGCGCGCGCTGGCGGACGAGTGAGTACGCGGGTCGAGCGCCTCGACCCGGAGCGGGAGCCCGACTTCCGTCGCGTTCACGACGACGAGCACGGACTCGGCTGGTGCCACTGCGTGGCCTGGTGGACGGAGGACTGGGAGCGCTGGGGAGAGCGGACCGCCGAGGAGAACCGCGCGCTACGCGAGGACCTCTTCCGGCGCGGAGAGCACGACGGGTACCTCGCCTATCGCGAGGACCGGCCCGTGGGCTGGTGCCAGGTCGGGCGGCGCGATCGGCTGACGAAGCTCGTGCGCGAGGCGGGCCTGGAGCCGGACGAGGGCGCCTGGGCGATCACCTGCTTCGCGGTCGTCCCCGCGGAGCGACGGCGCGGAGTCGCGCGTGGACTGCTGGCGCACGCACTGGCCGACCTCGACGGGCGCGGCGTGCCTCGGGTCGAGGCCTTCCCCCGAACGGAGGAGGGGGAGGCGGGCGAGCTCTGGACGGGACCGGCCGCGCTGTTCCGCTCCTTCGGGTTCCGCTGCGTGGCGCGCGGAGAGCGCCGGTCCGTCTGGCGGCTGGAGCTGGGCGACCGGGACTCCCGGTAGCGGATCTCGTCTCCCACGAGGATCCCTCGTCACGGGTTCGCTAGAATCCGGAACGGTCTCTCTGCGGCGGTCGTAGATCCCCTGGCGGGGCCGCTCGCCAGCACCGCATGTCCGACGCGTACGATCCTCCTTCCGGCCCGCTCGGGAATCGACCCCGAGAGGAACTCCACGAGTCCGTCGTCCAGAGGCTGAAGAGCCACTACGGCCGGGACGTCGATCCGGACGTGAACCTGCAGCACCCGGACGAGGACGACGGCCTGGAGCGGCCGGAGCGCTCCCCGGACGAGGACAGCGCCACCTCTCTGGGCCTCGTCCGTCGCCTCGCGGCCGCGGGGTCCGAGATGCGCTACGAGGTGAAGCGCGAGATCGCACGAGGGGGGATGGGCACCATCCTGCGGGTCTGGGACGACGACCTGCGGCGCAACCTGGCGATGAAGGTGCTGCACTCGAAGCGGCGCTTCGCCGAGGACTCGACCACCGCTGGCCTGGACCGCGAGAAGCTCGGGCGCTTCCTCGAGGAGGCGCAGATCACGGGCCAGCTCGAGCACCCCGGCATCGTCCCGGTCCACGACCTGGGGATCGACGACGACGGCCGCTGCGACTTCACGATC
>CAZDYS010000364.1:0-4610 GCA_964509445.1 uncultured Planctomycetaceae bacterium | reverse complement strand
GGCTCCGCGGTCCTGGTCGCGGGCGTGCTGCTGGCCCGGCTGCGCCTCGGTCGCACCGGCGCGCGGCCGGTCGAGTCCGTCGCGCGCCTGGGCCTGGAGAACGCCACGCGCCGGCCGGGACGCAGCCTCGCCACCGTGTCGCTGATCGCGATCGGGACCTTCCTCGTGCTGGCGATCGGCGTGAACCGGCTCGGCCCGGTCCGCGACGCGAGCGCCCGCCAGAGCGGGACCGGCGGGTTCGCGTTGATCGGGAGCACCAGCCTGCCGGTCGTGCACGACCTGAACGAGCTCGAGGGGCGCGACTTCTACGCGCTCGACGAGGAGGAGCTCGCGGGCGTGAGGGTCCTGCCCCTGCGCACGCGCGACGGGGACGACGCGAGCTGTCTGAACCTCGCGCGGCCCTCGGTCCCGCCGCTGTTGGGCGTCGATCCGGCCGAGCTGTCCTCCCGCGGGGCGTTCCCGTTCGCGACCAAGGGGCGCGAGACGGACGACCCCTGGAGCCTGCTCGAGCTCGATCTCGGGCCCGACGTCGTCCCGGCGATCGGCGACACCACCAGCCTCACCTGGCAGCTCAAGCTCGGCGTGGGGGACCGGCTGACGAGCGTCGACGAGCGCGGCCGGCCGTTCGAGCTCGAGATCGTGGCCGCGCTCGCGGACACGGTGCTCCAGGGAGACCTCCTGATCGCGACCGGTCGCTACCAGGAGCTGTTCCCGACGGAGGGCGGTCACCGGCGCTTCCTGATCGACGCGCCGGCGGAGCGTGCGAGCGAGGTGCGCGGCCTCCTGACCGAGGCGCTGGAGGACGTGGGGCTGTCCCTCGAGCCCACGGCCGAGCGCCTGGACGCGTTCCACACGGTGCAGAACACCTACCTCGCGATCTTCCAGGTGCTCGGTGCCCTGGGCGTCCTGGTGGGCAGCGTGGGGCTGGCCACGCTGGTGCTGCGCAACACGCTGGAGCGGCGCGGCGAGCTCGCGCTGATCGCGGCGATCGGCTTCACGCGCCGCAGGCTGCGAGCCCTGGTGCTCGCGGAGTACGGCGCGCTGCTCGGACTCGGGCTCGCGATCGGCGCGGTCGCGGCCGCGGTGGCCGTGCTCCCGACGCTGCGCGCGCCCTCCTCGTCGGCGGACGAAGGCGGGCTTACGAACGTCTTGCTGCTCTTCGCGGCGATCGCCGCGAACGGCCTCCTGTGGATCCTCGTCGCCGTGCGTACGGTCGACGGGCGCCATCCCCTGGCCGCCCTGCGCGAGGAGTGAGGCCAGGCGCACGGCCGGTCTCTACAATGACGTCCTCGCGCGGCTCCCTTTCGAAACCCAAGGTCCGAGATGCTCTTCCGATCGACGTTCCTCGCCACCACGCTGTCCCTGCTCGCACCCCTCGCCTCGGCCCAGACCGAGGAGCCCACCCGTGAGGAGCTCGAGGCCGCCTTCGCCGAGAGGCTCACGAACGTGAAGCTGGTCGGGTTCACGACGCTCGACGGCGAGGAGGGCGTGAAGGAGGACAGCTACACGATCCAGAGCGCGACCAAGCTCGAGGACGGGCGCTGGCGCTTCGTCGCGCAGATCGAGTTCGGCGGGCGCGCGGTGCCGATGGCGATGGCACTGCCGGTCGAGTGGGCCGGGGACACGCCGGTGATCACCGTCGACGACATGAAGTTCCCGATGATGGGGAGCTACACGGCGCGCGTGCTGTTCCACGGCGACCAGTACGTCGGCGTGTGGACCGGCAAGGGCTACGGCGGACAGATGTACGGCAAGGTCGTTCCGATCGCGGACGGCGAGGCCGGGGCCGACGAGCCGGCGGCCGACGAGGAAGCGGACACGGGCGGCGGAAACGGGGCCTGGAGCGGGCCCGGACTCTCGATCGTCGAGGACGGCGTGCAGTGGCCGTCCTTCCGCGGTCCCTTCGGCCGCGGGGTCGCCGACGCGCACCCGACGCCGATCGAGTGGAACGTGGAGAAGGGCGACGGCGTGCGCTGGAGCGCCGAGCTGCCGGGCATGGCGCACTCCTCGCCGGTCGTCTGGGGCGACAAGCTGTTCCTCACGACGGCGATCCGCGTGGACGGCGAGCAGGAGCTGCGCGTCGGTCTCTACGGGGACATCGCGCCGGTGGAGGACGAGAGCGAGTTCGCCTTCGGCGTCTACTGCCTCGACAAGAAGACCGGGGACGTGCTCTGGGAGCAGATCTCCTGGGAGGGCGTGCCGGCGATCAAGCGGCACACGAAGGGCAGCCACTGCTCCTCGAGTCCGGCCGTCGACGCCGAGCGCGTCGTGGCCTTCTACGGCACCGAAGGACTGTTCTGCTACGACCACGACGGTGAGCTTCAGTGGAGCACCGACTTCGGCGTGCTCGACGCGGGCTACTTCCTGATGCCGGACGCCCAGTGGGGCTTCTCGAGCTCGCCCGTGCTCCACGACGGCAAGGTGATCGTGCAGTGCGACGTCCAGGGGCAGAGCTTCGTCTCCGCCCTGGACGCCGCGACGGGCAAGGAGCTGTGGCGCACGAACCGCGAGGAGGTCCCGACCTGGAGCACGCCGACCGTCGACGTGCGCGAGGGCCGCAGCCAGGTGATCTGCAACGGCTGGAAGCACATCGGGGGCTACGACCTCGCGACCGGCAAGGAGCTCTGGAAGCTCGTCGGCGGCGGCGACATCCCGGTGCCCACGCCGATCGTCTCCCACGACCTGATCCTGATCACGAACGCCCACGGGCAGATGGCGCCCATCTACGCGATCCACGCGATGGCGGAAGGGGAGCTCACGATCGACCCGAAGGAGTGCGAGGGCATGGCCTGGAGCTACCCCGCGCGCGGCAACTACATGCAGACGCCGCTCGTCTACGGCGAGGAGGCCTACTTCTGCAACGACTCGGGCATCCTCTCCGCCTACGACGTGACCAGCGGCGAGTCGATCTACCGCGAGCGGCTCGGCGCCGGCCGTAGCGGCTTCACGGGCTCCGGCGTCGCCGCGGACGGCAAGCTCTACTTCACGAGCGAGGAGGGCCAAGTGTACGTGGTCCAGGCGGGCCCCGACTTCGCGGTCCTCGCGGAGAACGACCTCGGCGAGGAGTTCATGTCGAGCCCCGCGATCTCGGAGGGCGTGCTCTACTTCCGCTCGCGCACGCGCCTGACGGCGGTCGGAGAGTGACGCGCATGGAGACCGAGTTCTGCCGGCTGGAGACGGACGGGCGCATCCTGACCGTCACCATCGACCGGCCGAAGGTGATGAACGCGCTGCACCCGGCGGCGAGCTACGAGCTCGCCCAGGTGTTCGACGAGTTCGAGTCCGATCCCGAGCTGTGGGTCGCGATCGTCACCGGTGCCGGCGACCGCGCGTTCTGCGCGGGGCTCGACCTGAAGTCGCAGGCCTCCTCGGACAAGCTCCCCGATGCGCCGCCGACGGGGTTCGCGGGCTTGACGGAGCGCTACGGGGGAACGAAGCCGATCGTCGCCGCGGTCAACGGGATCGCGGCCGGCGGGGGCTTCGAGATCGCGCTCGCCTGCGACGTCGTGGTCGCCGCCGAGACCGCGCGCTTCTCGCTGCCGGAGCCGCGCATCGGCCTCGCGGCGCTCGCCGGCGGCATCCACCGGCTGTCGCGCGAGATCCCGCTCAAGCACGCCATGGGCATGCTGCTGACGGGACGCAGCGTGATGGCGGCCGAGGGGTTCCAGCTCGGGTTCGTGAACGAGGTCGCGAAGCCCGAGGAGCTGATGGACGTCGCCCGTCGCTGGGCGGAGCAGATCGCCGCGTGCGCTCCGCTCTCGATCCTCGCCACCAAGGAGTGTGCGATCGAGGGCATGAAGCACGGCACGGTCAAGGAGGCGATGAACGCTCACTATCCGGCCATCGACCGGATGGTCGCGAGCGAGGACTTCGTCGAGGGGCCCAAGGCCTTCGTCGAGAAGCGCCCCGCGAACTGGAAGGGGCGCTAGGAGGGCGCCCGGCCGCTCGGTCGCGCCCTGGTCCCGGATCTCGAGGGCGCGCGGAGGTTTTTCGCCCTTGGGCCGAAGCCTCCCGGGGGTCTCGCGCGTTCCAAGCGCAAACCGCGCGGCCTCCCCGAGGCGCGCCCCTCCCCGGAGATCCCCATGCGCTTCCTGCTCCCGTTCGTCGCCGCCGCGCTCGTCGTTCCCGGCACCGAGCTGCGTACCGACTACGCCGCGGACCGCACGCTGACCGTGACCTCGGCGCTCGAGCTCGAGCTCTCGACCACCCGGTTCGAGCTCACCATCGACGGCCAGACGCCGGACTTCGGCGGAGAGGGACGCGGAGGACGCGGCGAGCGCAGCCTCGAGCTCCGGCGCGCGACCACGCGGACCGACCGGATCGTCGCCAGCGTCGAGGGCGGCCCCGAGAAGATCGAGCGGACCTTCGGCGCCTGCGAGGAGTCTTCGGAGACCCGCATGGGCGAGTCCGGGGACAGCTCCGCGCGCGAGCTGCCGCTGGCGGGGCTCCGCGTCGCGCTGACGGTCGACGCGGACGGGGACCTGGCGGCCGAGGTCCTCGAGGGCGAGGAGCCGGACGCGACCGAGCTGTTGACCGCGATTCCGCTGACCCTCTCGCTCGACGCGCTCCTGCCCGAGGCGTCCGTGACCGACGGGTACACCTGGGACCTG
>CAZDYS010000363.1:0-4612 GCA_964509445.1 uncultured Planctomycetaceae bacterium | reverse complement strand
CCCTCCGCCGAGGCGGAGCCGCAGCTGGTCGGTCCGACCCCGGCCGTCGCCTGGCTGGTCTCCGCGGCCGAGGACGTGGGCGTCTCGTTCGCGGCCCGCGCCCTGGAGGCGGACCTCGCGGTCCACGCGGCGAACGCCGAGGTACCGATCGCCGGCGCGGTGCTGCCCCGCGGGAGCTTCCTGGTGCGCGCGGTCGAGAACGAGGGGGACTGGAAGACGGTCGAGGCGCGCGTCGTGCGCGCGGCGCGCGCTGCCGGCGTGCGCACGGTACACCGCGCGTCGACGCAGCTGACGCCGGATCCGAAGGACCCCGAGACCCCGGACCTCGGCGGCGGCTTCTTCGAGCTGCTCGCGCGCCCGCGCGTCGCCCTGGTCGGCAACGCGCCGGTCTCCTCGGACACCTACGGGCACCTGTGGCACCACCTCGACACGGAGGTGGGCATCCCGTTCAGCCTGCTCGACGCCCAGGCCCTGGGGCGCGTCGACCTGCGTCGCTACAACGTGCTGGTCCTGCCCCCGGGCGGACTCGGCGGCGTGCTCGCGCCGTTCGTCGACACCCTGCGGGACTGGGTCGCGGACGGCGGGACGTTGATCGCCTGCGACTCCGCGGCGGCCGCCCTGACCTCGGGCAACCTGGGGCTCTCGAGCGTGACGCTGCGCCGGCACGCGCTCGAGGACCTGACTCCCTACCGCATCCGTGCGGCGCGCGAGCGGGACTCCCGCGAGGTCGAGATCGACGAGGCCGCCGTCTGGGGAGATCCGGTCGAGGCCTCCGAGGAAGAGGACGCGTCGGAACCCTTCGCGCACTACGCCCCCGAGGAGGTCCCGGAGGAGCACGACCGCTGGCTTCGCCGCTTCACGCCGCGCGGCGTGACGCTGCGAGGCGAGGTGAACGAGGACGCGTGGCTCACCGCCGGCTGCGGTGAGGAGTTCCCGGTGTTCTACGCCGGCAACAACGTGCTGCTCTCGGACGGCTCCGCACAGACGGCGATTCGTCTGGCTCCCGCGGACCAGCTGCGCCTCAGCGGCCTGGTGTGGCCGGAGGCGCGCGAGCGCATCGCGGACTCCAGCTATCTCACGCGCGAGAGCCTCGGCAACGGGCAGATCATCCTGTTCGCAACCATCCCCGCCTTCCGCGGCTACCACAAGGCGACCGGTCGCCTGTTCGCCAACGCCGTGGTGCTGGGTCCGGGGCTCGGCGCCTCGCAGCCCCTGGGCTGGTAGGGAGACGCGCTTGGCCAGCTCCTTCGAACGGCTCGCCGAGCAGCGTCTGCGCGACGCGATCGAGTCGGGCGAGCTGACGGACTTCGCGGGCAAGGGCGAGCCGCTCGAGCTCGAGGACCTGTCCCGCGTGCCGGAGGAGCTGCGCGCGAGCTACTGCCTCCTGAAGAGCGCCAACGTGCTGCCCGAGGAGATGCAGCTCAAGAAGGAGATCCTGGGGCTCTCGGACCTGATCGCGGCCTGCGAGGACGACGGCGAGCGCAATCGGCTGAAGGGCGAGCGATCGGCGCTCTCCCTGCGCTTCTGGATCCTGATGGAGAAGCGCGGGCGCTCGGGCGCGTTCCACGAGTTCGCGGATCGCGTGGCGCGGCGGCTCTCCTGATCCTCAGCGGACGCCGCGTTTGACCTCGTCGATCGCGTGGTCGAGCTCGGTGACGGCTTCGAGCATGCCGTCCCGCGCCTCGTCCCAGGCCTCTACGCCCGCTCGACGCGCGTCGAGGACCAGCTCCTCGAGCTCGGCTTCCAGCTGCTCGAGCTCCTCGCGCAGCTCCTCGTCCTGGCGCAGCTCCTCGCGAAGCTCCTGCGCCGACTCGCGCAGCTCCTCGCGCGCCTCCTCCACGGCCTCGATCACCTCCTCGCGGGCCTCGGTGCCCGCGTCCCGGAGCTCGACGAGCACCTCGCGGAGCTCCTGGCCGAGCTCGGAGGCCTCCACCTCGGCCAGATCACAGGCGGCGATGGGAAAGAGAGCGGTCAGGAGCAGGAGCAGCGTGGCGTGTTTCATGGGAGTGCGGCGGCGGGGCTCGCCTCCGTGGTAGTGGGAGAAGGAGCGCGCGGGTTTCAACGCTTCCCCAGCGCGACCAGGGAGACGCCCGACAGGATCAGCAGCATGCCCCCCATCGTGTGCCAGTGGACCGCCTCCCCTCCGACCAGCGCCCCCAGGGTCAGGGCCACCAGCGGGACGCCGAAGGCGATCACGGAGAGGTAGGTGGCCGGCGCGTGGCGGAGGAGCCAGAAGTACAGACCGAACGCCATCACCGTCCCGACCAGCGCGAGGTAGCCGATGCTGAAGAGCGCGCGTCCCGACCAGAGTCGCTCCGCGTCGTGCTCGAGCACCATCGCCAGGAGGCACAGGAAGAAGGCGCCCAGGAGCGTCCCGTCGCGGTTGAGGAGTGCCGAGCTGACGTGGGCGCCGGAGCGCTTCACCCAGGGCGTGCCGATCGCGCTCGTGATGGGGCTCAGGAGCAGGACCAGCGCGACGGGAACGGCCTCGGGACCGATGCCCGCCACGTCCGTCCACAGCATCGAGGTCACGCCCACGAACCCGAGCACCAGGCCCCCCCACTGTCGCGCGTGGAGCCTCTCCTCCGGGACGAACTGCGGAGCGATCACCGCGAGCGCGATCGGGTAGATCGACCAGAGCACGCTCACGAGCCCCGAGGGCAGCACCGTCTCCGACCAGTAGATGATCCCGTAGGGCACCACCAGAACCAGGAAGGCGTAGACCCAGCGCAGGGTCCAGGTGGGCGCGCTGCCGCCCTCGAAACGGGCGAGTCGAGGCGCCAGGAGGGCGAAGAGGGCGCCGGAGAGCACGAACCGGACCGCGCAGGACGTCAGCGGCGGCAGGTCCTCCAGCCCCTCCTGGATGACGAGCCAGGTCGAGCCCCACACCAGGCAGAGCGCGAGGACTCCGAGCTGGAGCACGAGAGGAGTCGGAGCGCGGGGCACGGCGGGATCCTAGCGAGGGGTCCGTCGGACTAGAATGCGCGGCATGGAAGGAGCCCCGCTCACCATCCTCATCGTGCGCCCGCCCAGCGACCTGGCGCAGGACGGCAACAAGACGACGGCCGACCGCTGGGCGAGGCTCTTGACCGAGCTCGGACACGAGGCGCGTGTGACCGAGGGCTGGGACGGAACGCCCTGCGATCTCCTCGTCGCGCTGCACGCCCGCAAGAGCCACGACGCGGTGGTCCGCTCGCACAAGGCCGCGCCGGATCGACCGATCCTGGTCTGCGGCGCGGGGACGGACCTCTACTCGGACGTCGAGCCCGGCGAGGGCGACGAGGTGCTCGAGTCCCTGCGCGTCGCCTCGCGGATCCTCCTGCTCCAGGAACTCGCGCGAGAGCGCGTCCCCGAGGAGCTTCGCGACCGGGCGCGCGTCCTGCACCAGTCGGCGCTTCCCATGGAGGACCGGCCGGCGCCTCCCGAGGACCACTTCCGCGTCGCGTTCCTCGCGAACGTGCGGCCGGTGAAGGACCCGCTGACCGCGCTGCGCGCGGCGGAGCGACTGCCCGAGGGGATCCGCATCGTGCACGCGGGCGCCCACATCGACCCCGATCTCTCGCAGCGGCTCGCGCGCCGCGCCGCCGACTGCCGCGCCTTCGAGAGCCGTGGACCGCTGTCGCCGGAGGAGGCGCGCGCGTTGATCGCGTCCTCGCACCTGCTCCTCAGCACGTCCCGCCACGAGGGCGGAGCGAACGTGCTGTCGGAGGCGCTCGCGCTGGAGGTCCCGATCCTGTGCACGAACATCCCCGGATCCCTGGGGCTGCTCGGATCCGGCTACCCGGGGACGTTCGAGGTCGAGGACGCGAAGGGTCTCGCCGCGCAGATCGTGCGCGCGCGCGACGACGAGGCTTTCGGGAGCGAACTGCGCGCGGCCTGCGCGGAGCGCGCCTGGCTCGCGAACCCGAAGACGGAGCGGGAGGGCTGGCGCCGCCTCCTGGCCGAGCTGACCACGTGACCGCGCACGCGGCGGCCCTGCAGACCTTCGTGGGCGCCTTCGGCGTCGCGGTGGACGACGACGGGCGCCTGCTGCGGGCTCACTTCCTCGAGGACCGGGACGCGGCCGCGTTCGAGCGGCTCCTCGTGGACGAGGGACACGAGGTCGTCCGTTCTCCGGAGGCCTGTGCGCAGGCCACCGAGGAGCTGGGAGACTACTTCGCCGGGCGCCGACGCACGTTCTCGCTGCGCATCGCCCCTCTCGAGGGCACGCCGTTCCAGCAGCGCGTCTGGGCCGAGCTCCTGCGCATCCCGTTCGGGGAGACGATCAGCTACGGCGAGCTCGCGCGTCGCGTCGAGGTGACCGGAGGCTCGCGCGCGGTCGGACGCGCCAACCACGAGAACCCGGTACCGATCGTGATCCCCTGCCACCGCGTGATCGGCCAGGACGGAACGCTGACCGGCTTCGGCGGCGGGCTCGACGCGAAGCGCAAGCTGCTCGACTTCGAGCGCGGTCAG
This sequence comes from uncultured Planctomycetaceae bacterium, assembly GCA_964509445.1. GTDB lineage: Bacteria > Planctomycetota > UBA1135 > UBA1135 > CAZDYS01. Next base: position 157 of record CAZDYS010000363.1, on the reverse strand, counting down.
GGCTCGCTGTTCTGAGCGACGGCTACAGGAACGCCTCGGCGACCTCGAGGACCGAGTCCCGCTGGCGGAGCAGCGCGTCGACGTCCGACGCGTCGAGTCCGAGCGCTTGCTCGAGCGGCGCGCTGCGTTCGTAGTCGGACTCCTCGAGACCGTCGGT
>CAZDYS010000362.1:0-4624 GCA_964509445.1 uncultured Planctomycetaceae bacterium | reverse complement strand
GGCGTCGCGGGAGTGGAGGGCTACTGGAACCGCGAGCTGACCGGACGCAACGGCTACCGCGAGAGTCGCGGGCTCGAGGACGTCTACGGCAAGGGGCGCGCGGACACGGTCAGCACGCCCCGGATCGACGGGCTCGACGTGACCTTGACGCTCGACACGGACCTGCAGCGCGCCGCGCAGCGGACGCTGAAGTCGAAGGCCGGACTGGAGGACGAGACGCCGGACCACGGCTGGTACCGCGAGCCGGTCGGTGCGGCCGTGCTGGTCACGATCGACGGCGACGTGCTCGCGGCGGCCTCCGAGCCGGACGGCGACTCGCCCGTTCCCCTCGAGGCGAAGCTGCAGCGTACGCTGAAGATCGAGCGCACGCTGACCATCCCCTCATTCCAGCCGCCGGGCTCCGTGTTCAAGCCCTTCGTCGCGGCCTACGCCCAGGCGCACATGCGCGCGGACTGGGAGCTCGCTCCCTGCAAGCCGAGCGAGACCGGAGCGAAGTACGTCGACGTGCACTGTCACCGGTACTGGGGCCACGGGCTCGAGGAGGAGGAGTACGCGATCGACATGCACCGCGCGCTGGTCGTGTCGTGCAACTCCTACTTCGCGTTCCTCGGCGAGCAGCTGCAGGACGAGGAGCTGCGCCGCGCGGCCGCGCTGTTCGGCTTCGGCCAGCCGACCGGGCTGAAGATCGCACCCCCGGGAGACGACGGGATTCGCCGTCGCGTCGGCCTCGTCGAGCACGCCGGCGGCATGCGCGATCGCGCGCGCTACGGCCTCTTGGGAGATCACGACCGCCGGCTCGCGGGCAACGGGCTCGGCGTGCTCGAGGTCACGCCGCTGCAGCTCGCGCGCGGGATGATCGGCCTCGCGACGGGGCGCCTGCAGGACCTGCGGCTCGTGCGGCGCGTCGGCGCCCGGGACCTCCCGGTGGGAGAGAGCCGCGCGATCGACCTCGACGAGGAGGCGCTCGCGTTCGTGCGCGAGGCGCTCGCGGACGTCGTCAACTCGACCGATGCGCAGCGGACGGGCAAGGTGCTCTCGCGCACGCACCTCGGGTTCGACGTCGCCGCCAAGACCGGCAGCGCGGACCTGGCCTCGGAGAAGCGGCTCTTCTACGACAAGTACCGCGTCCCCAAGCACACCTGGGTCGCCGGCTGGGCGCCGGCGGAGGACCCGCAGGTCGTGTTCGTCGTGTTCGTGCACGACACCATGGCCACGTCCTCCCACGGCGCCGTCTACCTCGCGCGGGAGCTGCTCCTGCAACCGGAGGTGCTGTCCTACCTCGCCACGCGCGGTGTGGACGTTTCGGGAGTGCCGGCGCGATGAGGGACCAGGTCTGGAGCTGGAAGGGCACGCGCCCGCTGCGCGGCTGGCGCTCGATCTTCGACCTGCGCATCCCTTGGTCGAAGACCGACTGGGGGCTCGTCTTCCTCGCCGCGGCGCTGATCACGACCAGCCTCGCGATGGTGTTCGCGATGGCCGAGAGCGACGCGAAGTACGGTCGCGACGGCATCGTGTTCACGAGCCACGTGAAGAAGTACGTGGTGGCCGCGCCGTTCCTGATCGTGGGCTACTTCCTGCGGCCGCGCTGGTTGCGCAGCAACGCCTGGTTGATCTACGTCGGCGCTCTGGTGCTGCTCCTCCTGGTCCCCTGGATCGGGGAGGAGCGCAATAACGCGCGGCGCTGGATCCAGCTGCCGGTGATGAGCTTCGACCTGCAGCCGTCGGAGCTCGCGAAGATCGGGCTGATCCTGATCCTCGCGCGCTCGCTCTACCGCAACCGGCTCCAGACCCTCGTCGACTGGGTGCTCCCCGGGATGCTGGCGGCCATCCCGATCGTCCTCGTCGCCGCGCAGCCGGACCTCGGCACGGCGATGACGGTCGTTCCCGTCACGCTGGGGATGTTCTGGCTGGCCGGGGCGCGCGGGGAGACCCTGTCCGTGCTCGTCGTGCTGGGGGTCGTCGTGGCCGGGCTCGCCTGGCAGCTCGAGTGGGTCCAGGGCTACCAGCTCAAGCGGATCGACGTGTGGGCGCGCTGCTTCGAGGCCGGGACGTTGATCGAGGAGAAGGACGGCCCGGCGTTCCACGCCTACCACGCCCGGCTCGCGATCGGGAACGGTGGACTCACCGGCACCGGACTGGGGGGCGGGGTCGCGAACGAGGCGGGGCACCTGCCGGAGCGGGACTGCGACTCGATCTTCGCGGTCGTGGCGGAGGAGGGCGGCTTCCTCGGCGCCTCGCTGCTGGTGGGGCTGTACCTGTCGTTCTCGGGGCTCCTGCTGGTCGCCGCCGGACGGGTGCGCGAGCGCTTCTCCAGGCTCGTGGTCGGCGGCGTGGGCCTGTTCTTCGCCTCGCACTTCTTCATCAACGTGGGCGTCAACCTCGGCCTGGTCCCGATGACCGGACTCACGCTCCCGTTGATCTCCACCGGGGGCTCGTCGCTGATGGCGAGCTTCCTGGCCCTGGGCGTCGCGCTCGGTCTCTCGGCGCGCAAGGAGCCTTCGCTCGACCTGGACGCGTTCCGCGCCTGAGGTCCGCGTCCTGCCGCGCGTCGCCTCCCGCGTCGCAGCGGTCCGTTGCAGGGTGGATGGCGTCCCGCGTCGTGGACCGAAGGCCGACGAGGTCCCTGCGAAGGCGCGCTTGTCGTCGGGAGAATCGAGACGGCCCTTCGTCCAAGTGCTGTCCAAACGAGCCTCAAGTGCATCTCACCGTTCCGTCGGCTCAGCTGCTCGATGGACAACCCCCAGGGCGCCGCTACACTCCCCCAGCTCAACCCGTTCCCGCGGACCAGGACGAAGGAGTCGACCGTGCAGAAGCGAGCGCTGGGGATGATCGAGACCAAGGGTCTCGTCGGATCGATCGAGGCGGCGGACGCCATGGTCAAGGCCGCGAAGGTCGACCTCTTCGGGAAGGAGAGGGCGACCGCCGGGCTGGTCACGATGTTCGTCTGCGGGGAGGTCGGAGCCGTCAAGGCGGCGACCGACGCCGGCGCCGCGGCCGCGCGCCGCGTGGGCGAGCTGGTGAGCGTGCACGTGATCCCGCGTCCGCACGACCAGGTGATCGAGCGGATCCTGCCGCCGATGGCGCCGCCCAAGGGCTCCTAGACCGACTCTCCGGTGCCCCGTCTCGATCCCGATCTGCGCTCGCTGCAGGAGATGCGCGAGCTGGTGGAGCGTGCCTCCGCCGCGCAGAAGATCGCCGCCTCCTGGACCCAGGAGCAGGCGGACGCGGTCTGTCGTGAGATGGCGAAGGCCGGCGCGGCCGCGGCTCACGACCTCGCGCGGCTCGCGGTCGAGGAGACCGGCATCGGGCGCGTGCACTACAAGGTGCTGAAGAACCTCTTCGGCGCCGAGGGCACGTGGAAGTCGATCGAGGACGAGAAGACCGTCGGCGTGCTCACGCGCGACACGAAGCGCGGCGTGATCGAGGTGGGGACCCCGGCGGGCGTGATCGCCGTGGTCATCCCGACCACGAACCCGACCTCGACGGTGATCAACAACGCGCTCATCGCGCTCAAGGGTCGCAACGCGGTCGTGATCAGTCCGCACCCGCGCGCGAAGCGCTGCATCGCGGAGACCGCCGAGATCCTGCGGCGGGCGGTCGAGCGCGCCGGAGGACCGGCGGACCTGATCTGCGCGATCACGAACCCGACGCTCGAGTCGACCGGCGCGCTGATGCGCCACAAGAAGGTCGCGATGATCCTCGCCACGGGCGGCTCGGGTCTCGTGCGCGAAGCCTACAGCTCCGGCAAGCCGGCCTACGGCGTGGGGCCCGGCAACGTCCCGGCCTACATCGACCGCAGCGCGGACGTCGCCGCGGCCGCGAAGTGGATCATCGCGAGCCAGAGCTTCGACAACGGCACGCTGTGCTGCTCGGAGCAGGCGCTCGTGCTCGACCGACCGATCGCGGAGTCGGTGCTCGGCCTGATGCAGAAGCGTGGCGCCTACCTCTGCAACGAGGAGGAGGTCGCGCTGCTCGCGCGCCACTGCGTGCGCAACGGGATGATGAGCGCCGACGTGGTCGGCCAGGATCCGCACAAGGTCGCGGAGGGGGCCGGGTTCCGCGTCCCGCGCTCGACCACGGTGCTCCTCGCGCCCCAGGGTGGCGTCGGCCGCGGCTTCCCGCTCTCCGGCGAGGTCCTGTGCCCGCTGCTCTCGGTCCACGTCGTGGACGGCTGGGAAGAGGGCTGCGAGGTCTCGCTCTCGATCCTGCGCTTCGGTGGCCTGGGCCACACGATCGGCGTCTGGGCGAACGACGAGCGCGTGCTCGACGCCTGGTTCCTCGAGAAGCCCGCGAGCCGCATCGTCGCCAACGGACCGACCTCCCAGGGCGCCGTCGGCTACAGCACGAACCTGATGCCCGCCTTCAGCCTCGGCTGCGGGCCGCACGCGGGGAACATCACCTCGGACAACATCACCGCGCGGCACCTGATCAACGTGAAGCGCGTGGGCTTCCCGACGGCGGACTGGGAGCGGCGCTACGAGGAGGACCTCGCGCGCGCCGCGCAGTGGACCGGCGACAGCGCTCCGCGCGGTTCCGGGCTGCCGGGCGACCCCGGCCTCGGACGCGGTAGCGGCGAATCGCTGCCCGCGACCAAGTCCGTCACCGACGGCCCCGCCTGGCGCGT
>CAZDYS010000361.1:0-4634 GCA_964509445.1 uncultured Planctomycetaceae bacterium | reverse complement strand
GACCTGCGCACGCACCTGACCGAACGACGCTGGCGCGACAGCGCGTCCCTGCGCGGCTCCGCGAGCGAGGAACCCGTGACCGAGCCGGCGGTCGCCCTCGAGCGAGCCGACGTGCGGCGGGAGGACGACCGCGTGCTCGTTCGCACCGACGGAGTGCGGCTCGAGCTCTGCGAGCGGCGCGGACTCGCGATCCGCTCGCTGGCCTTCCCGCGCGTGCGCGAGGCCCCGCTGGCGGGCACGCTCGACCACGGCCACTTCGACGCCATCGACTGGGCCGCGGACTTCTACAGCGGGCACACCGTGCTCGACCTGCCGGCGTCCATGCGCGTGACCGACCTGGAGCGCGTGACCGCCGAGGTCGAGACCTTCGCGACCCACGTGGAGGTGCGCGCCGAGGTCCCGACCCGCCTCGGTCCGCTGTCCAAGTGCGTGCGCGTGTTCGCGGATCGCGTGGAGCTGGCCTACGGGCTCGCCGCGCTCGGCGAGCGCCCGGCCTGCTCCCTGCGCACGGGCTTCGTGACGCTCCTGCCGGCGGGGCTGGGCGATGACCTCGAGGTGGAGTGTGCGAGTGGCGGCTCTCCGGAGCGCTTCCCCGTCGCGTCCGGCGTCGACCACGGGGCTCCGGTCTCTCCCCTGGTGTCCGCGCGCACCGCCTTCGGTGCGACCGACGGACGCCTCGCGCTGCAGGACCGGGACACGACCCTGGAGCTCCGTTGGCCCAACTGGCGCGCCGCGGCGCTCCCGCTCTTGAGCGCCCACGAGGTCGACGGGAAGCGCTTCGTGCGCGTCGGCTTCAGTCTCGCCGAGCTCGACGAGACGCAGCGCCCGGGCGCGCCGCTCTACGACTTCTGTCTGTCCTTGACCGCTCGGAGGAGAGCCTCATGAGGACCCGCTTCGTCGCCGAGGTGTCGAGCAACCATGCTCGCAGCCTCGATCGTTCCTTCGCCTTCGTCGACACGGCCGCAGCGATCGGCTGCACGGCGGTGAAGTTCCAGCAGTTCCGGATCACCGAGCTGTTCTCTCCGGAGGCCCTGCGCGCGAACCCCAAGCTGCGGGAGCGCATCGCCTGGGAGCTGCCGGAGGAGTTCAACCGGGAGCTCGCCGCGCGCGCGCACGACAGGGGGATCGAGTTCTCGAGCACGCCCTTCTACCGCGACGCGGTCGCGCTGCTCGAGCCGCTGGTCGACTTCTACAAGGTCGCCTCCTACCAGCTCCTGTGGGACGAGCTCCTGGAGGAGGTCGGCCGGACCGAGAAGCCGGTGGTCCTGGCGACCGGCATGGCCACCCTGGAGGAGACCGAGCGCGCGGTCGAGGTGTTGCGCCGGAGCGGGTGCCACGACCTGACGCTGCTCCACTGCGTCTCGCTCTATCCGACGCGAGCGCGCGAGGCCAACCTGCGCGCGATCGAGACGCTGCGCGGGCGTTTCGGAGGGTCCGTGGGATGGTCCGACCACTCCGTCGATCCCCAGGTCGTTCGTCGCGCCGTGCGGCGGTTCGGCGCGACGATGGTCGAGTTCCACCTGGACCTCGAGGGGGCCGGCGAGGAGTACGCCGCGGGCCACTGCTGGCTCCCGGAGGAGATGCAGGGGGTCATCGAGGGCCTGGAGGCCGGCGCTCCCGAGCCCCCGGACGCCCTCTGCGACGGCGACGGCGTCAAGCGGCCCGCCCCGGGCGAGGCCTACGAACGCCGCTGGCGGACGGATCCCTCGGACGGCCTGCGCCCGCTCCTGGAGATGCGTCGCGCGCTCGAGAGCGAGGAGCAGGCCGCTTGAAGAAGCGCGTCGTCCTCCTCGGAGCCTACGGAATCGAGAGCGCCGGCGACGACGCGCCGCTCCTGGTCCTCACGGAGCGGCTGCGCCGGGCGCACCCGGAGGTCTCGTTCGAGTTCACGGTGATCGCGCGGCACCCGGATCCCCTGATCGAGTCGTTGGCCGGCGTGCGCTTCCTGCCGAACCTGGAGCACGAGTCCCGCGAGGCGGCTCGCGGACGCTGGTTCCACGGGCTCAACCCGGGGGACGACACGGAGCACCTCGGCGCGGTGTCGCGGGAGATCCAGGAGGCGGACCTGGTGGTCGCCGGTGCCGGGAACTTCCTGGTCGACCTGACCATCGACGTGTTGCGCGGACCGGTCCCGCTGTTCGCGACCTACGCGTTCCTGTGCGACCTGCACCGCACGCCGTTCCTGCTCTACGGCATCTCCGCGGGACCGCTCGCGACCTCCTACGGGCGGCAGCTGTCCAGCTGGATGGTGCGCAGGAGCGCCGCGGTCACCTGTCGCGACGACGCGAGCGTCGCGCTGCTCCGGGAGCTCGACCCCGAGGCGCGTCCGCTGCGGCTCCCGGACCCCGTGCTCGGCCTGCGGCCCGCCGGGGACGAGGAGGTCGCGGCCCTCTTCGCGGAGGAGGGCATCGACGCGGAGACGGAGCGGCCGCGCCTCGCGCTCGCGCTGCGTGACGTCTCCTTCCTCGACTTCGACCGGAACGTGCTCGTCGAGGCCCTGCGCGAGCTCGCGGCGGACTACGAGCTCCTGTTCGTTCCCCAGTGCACCTACGCCGACGGGGACGACCGCGAGGAGGCCGAGCGGATCGCGCGCGCCCTGCCGGACGCGACGATCCACCACGTGCGGGGGCGCCACGCCCCGTCCACCCTGATGCGCGTCTACGAGACGGCCGACGCGACGATCGCCATGCGGCTGCACGGCGCGGTGTTCAGCGCGCTCGCCGGGGTGCCGCCGGTCGGCATCGCCTACCTCCCCAAGGTCGCCTCGTTCCTCGAGGAGTTCGGACTGGGAGAGCTCTCGGTCTCCCTCGCGGGGGCCACGCCGGAGGGTCTCGTGGAGCGCGTCCGTCGTTCCCGGCACGTCGACGCGGGGCAGCTCGTGGAGCAGTGCCGCTCGGCCGCCCTCGGCGTCGACGGCTACGTGACGCTCGCCTCCCGGCTGCTGCGGCTGACTCCGGCGAGCGACGCCGCCGCCTGAACCGGGTCCCGGAAGCGGTTGACAGCCGCCCGGAACCGGCGATGCTGTTCGCCTCGCCCCCGGAGGCGAGGTTCGGCCCCTCTCGAGGGGCGAGGCAGAACACGCAGGAGCACACGCATGGAAGAGCAGCAGGGTCGCGGGATTCCGCGCATCGGGGACGTCGCGCCCGACTTCACCGCGATGACGACGCACGGTGAGATCACGTTCTCCGAGTGGCAGGACGGCGACTGGGTGATCCTCTTCAGCCACCCGGCGGACTTCACGCCGGTCTGCTCCACGGAGCTGACCGAGTTCGCGCGGCGGCAGGAGGAGTTCGCCCGGCGCTCCACCAAGCTGATCGCGCTCTCGATCGACTCGATCCACTCGCACCTCGCCTGGCGCGAGAACCTCAAGTCGATCCTCGACACGGACATCGGCTACCCGATCATCGCCGACCTCGACACGAAGGTCGCCTCGCTCTACGGCATGATCCACCCGGGCGAGTCCGCCACGGTCACCGTGCGCACGGTCTTCGTGATCGACCCGCAGAAGAAGATCCGTGCGTTGATCTACTACCCGCTCAACGTCGGCCGGAACATGGACGAGATCGAGCGACTGCTCGATGCCCTGCAGACCAGCGATGCCCAGGGCGTCGCGACTCCGGTCAACTGGAACGTCGGGGACAAGGTGATCGTTCCTCCGCCGAAGACGGTGGCGGAGGTCGACGAACGCGCCTCGCACGCCGAGTACGAGCGCTTCGACTTCTACCTCAACAAGAAGTCGCTCTGAGCTCTCACGAGCGCTGCCTCGGCCCGCCCCAGGGGCTCCGAGGCAGCGCGGGAGGCGTCCGGTTCCTGCGCAGGATGCGCTCCACGAGCGCCTCGCGGTGCCTGCGCGCGCTCCGCTCGAGCCGGGCCTCGTCGAGCGAACCGTGCGCGCGGCGTTCCCGGACGTAGGTTCGCCAGACGTGCTCGACCTCGTCCTCGGTGGCGAGGTCCGGCAGGTAGGTGAAGAGGCAGCCCAGGTCGTACGCCGCGTCGCGCCCGGGACGACCGCGCCCGGGTCCTCCGCGCCACGCGTCGAGGTGGACCGGACGCGGGTCGGCGTCGTCGACCAGCAGGTTGCGCGGGTAGAGGTCCCGGTGGACGAACCCCGCCGCGTGCAGGCGCGCGACGTCCTTCGCGACCTCCTCCAGGAGGCGTCGGCGCGCCGCGGACGGCTCGGCTTCCAGCGCGGACTTCTCGCTCAGCCGGGCGCGGAGCGTCGTCGCGCCGGGAGCGGTCTCGGTCGCCAGGAACTGGAACACGATCCGCCCTCCGCGCCGCAGCACGCCCGCGAGGAGCGGTCGTACCGCGCGGAACCCCTGAGCACGGAGCCAGGCGAGGTTGCGGTACTCCGCGAGACGAGGAGGGGGAGTGCCCAGGGCCGCGCGCAGGCCGTAGCGCCAGGCGGCGCCCCCGCGCAGCGCTCCGAACTTGACGTGCAGCGCCCGCCCCTCGGCGACGTGCTCCTCGTGCGCGCTCTCCGCTTCCCGCGCGGCGCGCTCCAGGCGTTCGCGCAGCGCGCGCCAGGTGTCGGCGTCCCCGACCGTCGTCCAGCCGGACCGCGTCTCGTGCTCCGCGCTCACGAGCTCGCGCGCTCGCGCCGCTCGGCCACGAACCAGACCTGCTGCGAGAGG
>CAZDYS010000360.1:0-4684 GCA_964509445.1 uncultured Planctomycetaceae bacterium | reverse complement strand
CAGCGCGACCAGGAACACGTCCGGGCGCCCGAGCCGCAGCGGCTCCGCGGACTCCAGCGCCAGCACGCCGAGCGTCCCGGCCGCCGCGGCCAGTCCCAGGAGGGCGGCCTCGGCGTTGCGCGCGAGCACGATCGCGGCGTGCGTGCGATGCACCACGGCGCGCACGGAGGGAGGGGCCGGTCCGTGACCGCCCTTCAGGTCCCGGTCGCGCCAGCTAGCGCGCATCCTCGGGATCGTCCGCCGGTGGCGTCTGCACCACCGGGAGCTCCTCGTCCCAGTCCGGCGGCAGGGAAGCCAGCACGTCGCGCGTGAACAGGAGCGAGACCTCCTGGTCCCGCTCCGGGAGGATCCAGGTGTTGCCGACCCAGATGGTCTGCTCCTCGCACTCCGGCAGCGCCGCCGTGACGAGGGTGTCGCCCGTGTAGAAGAAGGAGAGGTTCACCAGGTTCTGGCTCTGGTCCGCGACGAAGACCTCCGGCGCGTCCGGCTTGCCCTTGTGGAAGCGCGAGCCGAGGTAGACCCAGCGATGGCGTCGCAGGCTGCGCCGGGTCGCGAGGTTCGAGATCAGGTCGTCGACGCGATAGAGGTAGCTCTCCTCTCCCTCGCGCCAGGCGACGTAGATGAGGAAGCCGTCCCCCTCCGGCGGCAGCACCTCGTACTGCGGACGGCCGCGCTCGTCGACCTCACCCTCCTTCTCGACCCAGCGCGCGTTCTGGCCCGGCGTCACGCCGACGGTCAGGAGCGCCGCGTTCAGGACGCTCGGCGTGACGTCGGTCAGGAAGAGGCTCTCGTGGGTCGCGCCGCGCGGGCCGACCAGGAGGTACTCGAGCAGGTCGTTCTTGACCAGCACGCGGGCCGGGAGCGAGACGACGCCGCGCTCCAGGTCGAGCCGCAGCCCCTCCTGGGCGAAGGTCGCGGTCAGGAGCTCCCGCGGGTCCGGGTCGCCGGCGGGGTCCTGGCTCGGCTCGTCCTGACGGAGGAGCGGCAGCACGAACAGCGGGACGAGGGCGAGAGCACGAATCATGGGTCGAGAGGCGGGCTGGGAGGGATAGACGGTATCGGGCACCAACGCAAGGCGCCACGCGGAGGTTCACGACTCGTTGCGCGATCGTTTCGCGACGGGGATCGAACGCGCCTGGAACCGCGCTCCGCCGCGCCGCGTGGCTAGAATCCCGCGCTCGCACGGTCCCCGTCCCCTCCCCAAGCATGAAGCCCCTCCTCGTCGCCCTCGTCCCCCTCTCCCTCGTCGCCTGCCAAGGGCTCGGTCCGAGCTCGCCCGAGGCGTCTGCCTCCGGTGGATCCGCCTCGTCGAGGGACGCCGGCGACGGTCTGCGCGTCGCGGTCCAGACCACCACGCTGCCGAACGGGCTGACCGTCACGCTGCACGAGGACCACTCGCTGCCCAAGGTCGTGATCAACACCTGGTTCGCGGTCGGCTCGAAGGACGAGGCGTCCGGTCGCACGGGCTTCGCGCACCTCTTCGAGCACCTGATGTTCATGGGCACCGGACGCGTGCCGGACAACCAGTTCGACGTCCTGATGGAGCGCGGCGGCGGCAACAACAACGCGACCACGTCGAACGACCGCACGAACTACTTCAGCCTCGGCCCGAGCTCGCTCCTGCCGACGCTCCTGTGGCTGGACGCGGATCGACTGGACGCGCTGGACGCGCACATGACGCAGGAGAAGCTCGACAAGCAGCGCGCCGTCGTGCGGAACGAGCGCCGTCAGAACACCGAGAACGTCCCCTATGGCAAGGGCAGCCTGATCGTCCCCGAGGCGCTCTACCCGGAGGGACACCCCTACCACCACCCGGTCATCGGGAGTCACGAGGACCTCGAGGCGGCGACGGTCGACGACGTGGTGGAGTTCTTCCGCACGTACTACGTGCCCTCGAACGCGTCGCTCGTGATCGCCGGCGACTTCGACCCGGACGAGGTGATGGAGGTCGTGACGCGCACCTTCGGCGCGATCCCGGCGAAGCCCGCCCCCGCGCGCATCAGCGCGCCGGCCTGGCACGAGCTGGTGCCGGACCAGGAGCAGCGCATCGTCACCACCGACCAGGTGCAGTTCGGGAAGCTGACCCTCGCCTGGCACGCGCCGGCCTACTACGCCGAGGGAGACGGCGAGATGGACCTGATCGCGTCGATCCTGGCCGGAGGTCCGTCCTCGCGCCTCGAGTCGCGGCTGGTGGAGGAGCTCGGACTCGCCCAGTCGGTCAGCGCCTACCAGCTCTCCCGCGAGCTCGGCAGCACGTTCCTGATCGAGGCGATCGCGAGCCCGGGGCAGAGCCTCGAGAGCATCAAGCTGGCCGTGCTGGAGGAGCTCGCCACCTTCCGGACCGACGGCCCGACCGCTGCGGAGCTCCAGCGCGCCCAGGTGCGCGTCGAGTCGAGCTTCCTGAACGACATGGAGAGCCTCCTGTCGCGCGCGGACTCGATCAACGCCTACCGCCACTACTTCGGCGTCTCCGACGGCTTCCAGCGCGACCTCGACCGCTATCTCGACGCCACGCCGGACAGCCTGCGCCAGTGGGCCGAACGCGTGTTCGTGCCCGGGCGTCTGGACCTGCGCATCCTGCCGGAGGCCGGCCTGGTCGACGCCAGCGCGCTCGACGAGCGCCCCGCGGACTTCGAGCAGCCGGACTTCACGCCCGCGGTCGCCGAGCGCCGCACGCTCTCCAACGGAATCGACGTGGTCGCGATCGAGCGACCCGGAACGCGCCTCTTCAGCGGCTCCCTGCTCTGTGCCGGAGGCGACGCGCTGTTCCCCGCCGAGCGCGCGGGCCTCGCGCCCCTTACCGCGAGCCTCCTCGAGGCGGGCGCCGGCTCGCTGGACAAGGGCGCCTTCGCGGACGCGGTCGACTCCATCGGCGCCTCGATGGGCGCCGGCGCCGGGACCCGCAGCACGACGCTGTCCGTCTCCGGCCTCACCTCTCGCTTCGACGAGACCCTCGACCTGTTCGCCGACATGGCGCTGCGTCCGGAGCTCGCGAGCGAGTCCTTCGAGCTGGAGCGCACGCTGACCCTGGCCGGCATCCAGGCGCGCGCGGACAATCCGAACGCGGTCGCGGGCACCGTGATGAACGCGCTGTTCTACGGAGCGGACGACCCGCGCGGGCGCCCGTCCACCGGAACGGTGGAGACGGTCGGCGCGCTGACCGTCGAGGACGTGCGCGCCGCGAAGGACGCGCTCCTCTCCCCGGATCGCTCGACCTTTGCGTTCGCCGGCGACTTCGGTCCGGGCGGGCTCGACGACCTGGTGGACGCGCTCGAGCGCCGCTTCGGCAGCTGGAGCACGAGCGAGACGCGCGTCCCGACGCACCTGCCGGTGATCGAGGAGCCCGCGCCCGGACGCATCGTGCTCGTCGACCGCCCCGGCGCGCCCCAGACCGTCGTGCGCGTCCTGCGTCCGGTGCTCGCCGCCGCGAGCCCGACGCGCGAGGCGCGCGCCTGCGTCGACACGGTGTTCGGCGGCAGCTTCACCAGCCGCCTCAACGCCAACCTGCGCGAGGACAAGGGCTACACCTACGGCGCCGGCAGCCGGATCCAGCGCTCCGGCGAGCAGTGGCTGATGCTGGCCTACTCCTCCGTGCGCACGGACGTGACCGGCGCGTCGCTGGAGGAGTTCCAGCGCGAGTTCGCGCGCATGCGCGCGGACGGCATCGACGAGGGCGAGCTCTCCAAGGCCGTGGAGACCCTGCGCGGTCGCGTCGTGGGCCAGGCGGAGACGACCGGCGGACAGGCCGGCAGCCTGGCCGCGCTGGTCCAGAACGAGCTCCCGCTCGACGACGCACACCGCACGCTCGAGGCGCTCGCAGGCGTGTCCCTCGCGGACGTGAACGCCCTGGCGAAGAGCGAGCTCTACGACTGGGACCAGCTCCTGATCGTGCTCGTCGGCGACGCCGAGGCGGTCGTCCCGCAGCTCGAGGCAGCCGGCTTCGGTGCGCCCGTGCGCGTCGACGCGGACGGGAAGGAGCTGTAGGCGGCTGGGGGGCCTCGCCCCCGCCCCCTAGGGCGCCTCGATCAGCTCGCGCGTGATCCCCAGGCGCTCGAGGTCCTTCTCCAGCAGCGAGAAGATCCCCTCCGCGTAGCGGCGGATCTCGAACTGCGCGTCGGGCTTGAGGCGCTGCGCGAGGAAGTGGATCACGCCCTGCAGGGACACGGTCCAGTAGGCCTGCGTGTAGACGTTCTGCGGGAGCATCAGGCGCGCGATCTCCTTCGCGACGCCGCGCTCCAGGCGCTCCTCGTAGAGGCGGAACATCTCGTCGCACTCGGCGATCATGCGCGCGCGCTCGGCCTCGTGGTCGTAGTCCTCGGAGAGCGTGACGGAGGCCTGCTTGTTCCCGTGCGGCGGGTTCGCGCGCATCTTCGCAGGCACGTAGAACTCGGGCGTCCACTTCACGTAGCGGCCCGAGATCTCGTTCCAGCTGCAGCCCTTGTCGCTGTCGAACAGGACGTCGAAGACCTCGAGCGAGATCGACTGCCCGTCCGCCTCGTACTCGCGCCAGGTCGAGCCGACTTGGTACTTGAACGCCTGGCGGAACACGAACAGCGGGGCCTTCCAGTGGAAGGTGAAGAACGAGTGCCGGTAGGGCGAGGTGTGGCCGTGCACCCACAGGAACTTCGCGAGCTTGCCGTCCTCCGGCGCGGGGAAGTAGACGGTGTCGACGATGTAGGACAGC
>CAZDYS010000359.1:0-4686 GCA_964509445.1 uncultured Planctomycetaceae bacterium | reverse complement strand
TACACTCTTTCCCTACACTGCGCTCGGCCTCCTCCGCGAAGGCGACGTCCGCCGCGAGGTCCGCGCCGCCGAGCTCCGGCGGGGGGCGGTAGCCCGCGCGGCGGACGGCCTCGACGAGGCTCTCGTCGGTCGCCTCTCGCCGCCGGTCGACGCGGGCGGTGCGTGCGCCGAAGTTGACCTCCGCCAGCTCCACGCCGGGCACCGAACCGAGCGCTCGCTCGAGCGTCAGCGCACAGGCCTGACAGGTCATCCCCGCCACCGGAAAGGAGAGCGTCTCGGTCTCTTGGGTCGGCACTACCTCCCAGGGTACTCTCCGAAGCCCGAGTCCCGAGCCCCGCAAAGATCCATGGAGGAGAGTCGTTTCCGCGCCGTCAAGGCGTACGAGAACCTGCCGTTCCTGCACTCCCCGCAGGCACGCATACTTCGCATCCAGGCGGAGTACCTCGAGCCGCACACGCGCTTCGAGGAGCTACGCATCAAGGACACGATCGTCGTGTTCGGCTCCTCGCGCATCGTGTCCCAGGAGGTGGCCGAGGAGCGCGTCGCTGCGGCGAAGAAGGACGACGGCGACCTCGCGAAGGCCGAGCGCGACCTCACGATGTCGCGCTACTACGAGGAGACGCGCGAGCTCTCCAAGCGGCTGACGGAGTGGTCCAAGTCGCTCGAGGGGACGGACCGGAGGTTCGTGATCTGCTCGGGCGGTGGCCCCGGGATCATGGAGGCGGCCAACCGCGGCGCCTCCGAGGCGAAGGGCGAGAACATCGGCCTCAACATCTCGATCCCCTTCGAGCAGAACGAGAACCCGTACATCACTCGCCGGCTGGCCTTCGAGTTCCACTACTTCTTCATGCGGAAGTACTGGTTCGCCTACATGGCGAAGGCGTTCATCATCATGCCCGGCGGGTTCGGCACGCTGGACGAGCTGATGGAGGTCCTGACGCTCATTCAGACCTACAAGATCCGCAAGAAGTGCGCGCTCGTGCTCTACGGCAAGTCCTTCTGGGAGAAGGTCATCAACCTCGACGCGCTCGTCGAGGCGGGCACGATCAGCCCCGAGGACCTCGACCTGTTCCACGCGACGGACTCGGTCGACGACGCCTACGACTACCTCACCCACTGGTTCCGGGAGAACATCCTCGTCGAACCCGACGAGAATGCGGCCAAGGGTTCGTCGTAGCTTCCCTCTCTTCCCCACCAAGACAGCTCCAGAACGAGGATTCCATGGCAGACCAGATCGAATACGAGCTCATCGGTGACGACTTCCAGGCCGTCGTCATCACTCTCGACCCGGACGAGGGCGTGCGTTCGGAGCCGGGCACGATGATGTGGGTCGAGGGCCGCATCGAGATGGCGACCGACACCGGCGGCGGCATCATGAAGGGGCTCAAGCGCATGATCGGCGGTGAGAGCTTCTTCATCACCACCTGGACGAACGAGGGCAACGAGCGCTCGCGCATCGGCTTCGCCGCGGACTACCCGGGCAAGATCCTCCCGGTCGATCTGTCCCGGTCGACGATCCTCTGTCAGCGCGACGCCTACCTGTGCTCGGCGAAGGGAATCGAGGTCTCCGTCGCCTTCACCCGTCGCCTCGGCGCGGGCTTCTTCGGAGGCGAGGGGTTCATCCTGCAGCGGCTGTCCGGAGAGGGACTCGCCTTCATCCACGCCGGCGGGCACATCGTCGAGCGCGAGCTCCAGCACGGCGAGACCTTGCGCATCGACACCGGCTGCATCGTCGGCTTCGAGGAGTCGGTCGACTACGACATCAAGATGATCAAGGGCATCCGCACGAAGCTGTTCGGCGGCGAGGGGCTCTTCTACGCGACCATGACCGGACCCGGGAAGGTCTGGATGCAGACGACGCCGTTCTCGCGCTTCGCGGACCGCGTGATGGCGGCCGCCGGCGGGAGCAAGGGCGAGCACAACCGTGGATCCGGGCTCAGCGGCACGCTCGGTCAGTTCATCGGCGGCGACTGATCCCGCGCTCGTTCCACGAAGAAAGCGCCGGGGGCTCCGTGAGGAACCCCCGGCGCTGTTCGTTCCGGGAGAGGTTGTCCCGGGCTCAGTCGCCGACGTAGCCGAGGCCGGCCAGCGCGTCGAGGGCTCCGGAGTCCCCGCTCTTCTTCGCGTCGTCCGCGAGCTTCTTGCCGAGCTTGTCGAGGTGGGTCGAGTCGGCGTGGAGCTTCAGCCCCTTGTCGAGCAGCGCGATGGCCTCCTCGAACTTGCCTGCGTCTCCCATCCGCTCGGCGACGGCCGCGAAGTGGCGGTCCGTGACCGCGGCGCCGGACTCGGAGAGCTGGATCAGGTCGTCCTTGGCCTTGGCGGCGTCGGTCGTGGCTCGCGCCTCGATCTCGCCGATCTTGGCGGCGAAGTACTGCGGGTGGGCGGTGTCGTCCCCGATCGCGGTCAGGGCCGCCTCGTAGCTGGTCAGCGCACCCGCGAAGTCCATCGAGCCGAGGGCCTTGTCGCCGGAGCTCACGAGCTCCGCGGGGTCGGACGAGCCTCCGCAGGAGGCGGCGAGGAGCAGGGTGGACAACAGGAGCGTGGGAATGCGCATGGTTTCGTGCTGGGTCGCGACCGTCGAACGGCCGATCAGGGGGTCTTGGCGGCGCCGAATCCTACCCGTCCCCGCTCGGGGCGGCCAAGGTCGGCCGAAGTCTCGCGATCCCAACGAGTTAGGCGCGGTGCGCGTGAGCTCGGTCCGCAAAAACCCCCAGGTACACTCCAATCGCACTCTCATGGGAGTACGATAGGAGTGCGATTGGAGTGCAGCGCGCCTCCTGACCCCTTCCGAGGGGGTTCGAGGCCGGATCGCTCCGCATCGCCGAGGGCCGAGGGCGCCCCCCGACGCGTCGAGCGACGCCGCGGGCTCCCTCGGCCCTCGCGTCTCCCCTCTATCTACCCCCCAGGAGCCACCGACGTGAGAGAGAGCAAGGTCACCGTGAAGATCCCGCGGCCGCTGTACCGGAAGGTCCAGCAGGTCGTGGAGGGGTCCGGCTTCAACTCTCCGACCGACTTCATCGTCTACGTGCTCAGGGACTTGATGGGGGAGGCCGAGGAACACGCGGGCGAGTTCACCCAGGACGAGCTCGACGACGTCAAACGCAAGCTCAAGAACCTGGGCTACCTGTAGCCGAAACGACTATCCCCACCCGGGAGCCATGACTCTCTCCACTGCTGCCAACATCTCGCCCGTCCACGGAGGTCTTTCCGCGCCCGTCAACCGCATCGTCCCGGCGGACGAGGCGTGGAACGCGCTGCCCAAGATCGACGTCAACGAGAACGACCAGACCTCCCTCTACCGGATCGCCGACGGCACGCTGTCGCCGCTCGAGGGCCCGATGGGCGAGGCCGACTACAAGTCCGTCCTCGAGCGCGCCGCCATCGAGCGCAACGGCAAGGCCTGGGCCTGGACCATCCCGATCATGCTCCCCGTCACGGACGAGGAAGCGGCGACCTGCTCCTCGAACGGGGAGATCGCGCTGACGCACGGCGGTCAGGTCTTCGGCAAGCTCGAGGTCGACTCCGTCTTCGACTGGGACAAGGGCGCGTTCATCCAGGCGGTCTACGGCACCGACCGTCACGACCACCCGGGGGCGCGCCTGTGGCTCTCCGACGACCGCACCAAGCTGGTTGGCGGCAAGATCCACCTCGCGCCCTTCAGCGACTCGCGCCGCTTCGCCGGTCGCGTCATGTCTCCCGAGCACACCCGCAAGCTGCTCGAGGAGAAGGGCTACGAGCAGTCCGTGGCGTTCCAGACGCGGAACCCGCTCCACCGCGCTCACGAGTACGCGCTCGTCTACGGCGCCGAGACCATCCTGCGCGAGACCGGCAAGAAGACCGGTGTCGTCCTCAACCCGCTCGTCGGTCAGCTCAAGGGCGACGACGTGCCGGCGGACACGCGCATGAAGACCTACGAGACGCTCATCGACGAGCGCTACATCGGTCAGGGCGATATGGACGAGAGCCTTTGGTCCGGCAAGGGTCAGAACCTCAACGACCAGATCCACCTCGCGGGTCTCGACATCCGCATGTACTACGGCGGGCCCAAGGAAGCGGTGATGCACGCCATCTACCGTCAGAACCTGGGCTTCACCCACTTCATCATCGGTCGCAAGCACGCGGACGCGCCCTTCGACGACAAGTCGGCGATCTGGGGCGACTTCGACGCGCAGGAGATCTTCGAGAACCTCGGAGGAGAGCTCGGGATCTCGACCGTGAACGTGGGCTTCGCCGCCTACTTCGAGGAACTCGGCCGCGTCGGTCTGATCTCCGAGAACAAGGACAAGACCATCGTGAACATCTCGGGCACCAAGATGCGCGAGATCCTCGGCAACGGCGAGATGCCCGACGACCGCGTCATGCGTCCCTCCACCGCCAAGATCCTCGTCGACTACTACGCGCAGTCGAAGTAGTCGCCGACCCCGCCTGAACAGGAGCCACCATGGGCCTTTTCGACGCCTTCAAGAAGAAGAAGCCTTCCAAGCCTCTTCCGCCGCTGCGACCGATGACGCGACCCGGCGCTCTGCCGCCGCATCCCGAGCCGCAGGCCGACAACCACTTCATCGTCATCACGCTCGACAGTTGCCGCTGGGACTCGTTCATGGCGGCCGAGCCGAAGATCATCACGAAGCTCGGCAAGGTCGAGAAGCGCTACACGTACGCCTCCTGGACGGCGCCGTCGCACTA
>CAZDYS010000358.1:0-4693 GCA_964509445.1 uncultured Planctomycetaceae bacterium | reverse complement strand
GCGGACGCGGTCGAACAGTGGTGGAACTGGTGGGACCAGGTCCGTCACGACGACGCCTCTCTCTGGATGCTCGCCGCCGTGCAGCGCGAAGGCTGGACCCCGCCGCCGGGCGCGGGCTTCGGCGCCGCGCTGGATCGCGACGGGGCTCGCTTCCTCGTCGAGGTCCTGGAGGAGGCGCGCTCCGAGGTCCTGGCGGAACGCGTGCGGCGGGCGCTGGAACGGGCCCTGGGGGAGCCCGTGCCGCTCCTCCGCGGGCTGTCCGCGCAAGAACGGCGGACCGCAGTGGAATCCCTGCTCGCCAGACTGGACAGTCGGTTCTGAGAGAACCCTCGTGTCCGGTCCCCCCCGCTCCGTCCTGGTCGTCGCCGTGATCGTGGTCGCGGGCCTGTTCGTCGCCACCTCCTACGAGGAGCTGCCGCAGACGATCCAGGCCGCCGCGCGCGACTACCTGTCCTATCGACGCGTGCTGCGCCACGAGGACGTGCTCGAGCGCGCCGCGGAGGAGTCCGGCGTCGACGTCCACCTGCTCGCGGCGATCATGGTCTGCGAGAGCGGCGGTCGCCTCGATGCGGTCTCTCCGGCCGGAGCGCTCGGCCTGTTCCAGGTGTCCATGGTCACCGCGAAGTGGCGCGCGGAGCTGCTGGGGCTGCCGGAGCCCACGCGCGAACAGCTCTTGAGCGACGCCTGGCTCAATGCGAGGCTGGGTGCCGACAACATGGCCTGGCTGCTGCGGACCTTCGACGGGAACGAGCTGCGTGCCCTGTGCGCCTACAACGCGGGCACCGGAACGCTCAAGCGCCTGGTCGACGGTGCGGGGGGCTGGGCCGCCTGGAGGGAGCGCGGCGAGACGTCCGGTCGCTCCGAGATCCTGAACTACGGAAAGAAGGTCCTGCGCTATCGCGACGAGTTCGCCGAGCGCGGGCTGTTCGAGGAGGACGAGAGCACGGATGCAACGGGTGGCGGGACAGAGCGCGACCTTCCCTGAACGACGCGGCCACGGGCGATGCCGGTGGCTGGTTCCCCTCGCCGCGTTCCTGCTCGCGGCGCTTCCGAGCGCGCAGGAAGACGGTCGCGAGCTGCCCGGACCCCAGGCGGTGCTGCGCACGTTCTTCTCCGCGATGGCGGAGGAGGACGCACGGACCGCGGTCACCACGTTCGAGGACGGGGCCTTCGAGACGGCCGCGGAGGCGGAGGCCGCCGCGCTCACCTTCTACGACGACTTCTTCCTCAAGACGGAGCGCATCCAGGTCCAGAAGACCGTGCCGGCGGAGGTCGAGGGGGATCGCTGGTCTCTCGTCACCGCCGCCGCGGAGGAACCCGAGCTGACCTTCACGCTCGAGTTCGCGCGCGTGGAGGACGGCGGGTTCCGCTTCGCGCTGGAGACGCTCGCGCGCATCGACTTCTGGGCGCGCGAGCTGGCGTCGGTCGGCCGCAACCAGGTGCTCGAGAAGGAGCTGTCCGGCGGCGGTTGGCTGGAGGCGCAGCACGAGCGGCTGCGCGAGAGCCTGCAAGGCACGCCCTGGACGGCGCGCAGCTTCGTGCTGGAGAACTGGCAGTGGCCCGCGCTGCTGTTCCTGATCGCGATGGCGGTCGTGCTCGACCGCTTCGTGCGTTTCGTGCTCTCGCGCCTGGCCGTCCGCCTCACGCGCAGCGAGAACGTACGGCTGGACCAGGAGACGCTGTTGACGTTCGTGCGCCCGACCGGGCTGCTCTGCGGCGTCCTGCTGCTGGAATTCCTCCTGCCGATCGTCGGGCTGGAGGAGGGGGTCCGGTCCGTCCTGGTGCTCGCTACGAGCTTCGTGGCGGCCGTCGCCGGCGTGTGGGCGTTCTACCGCCTGGTCGACGTCCTGTGCGACTACCTGGGCGTCAAGGCGGCGCGCACGCGCAGCAAGTTCGACGACATGCTCGTGCCGCTCCTGCGCCGCACGCTGAAGATCTTCGTCGTGCTCGTGGGCATCGTGTTCGTCGCCTCGCGCATGTCCGACGACCTCTGGAGCGTGGTCGCCGGTCTCTCCCTGGGTTCGGTCGCCGTCGGCTTCGCCGCCAAGGACTCGATCGAGAACCTGTTCGGCACCTTCACCGTGCTGCTCGACAAGCCGTTCCAGATCGGCGACTGGATCATCGCCGGCGACCTCGAGGGCACGGTCGAGGAGGTGGGCATCCGCTCGACGCGCATCCGCACCTTCTACAACTCGATCATCACCGTCCCGAACAGCCAGTTCATCGCGGCCGCCGTCGACAACATGGGCGAGCGCCGCTACCGGCGCATCCGCACGAACCTCGCGCTCACGTACGACACGCCGCCGGAGAAGATCGAGGCCTTCTGCGAGGGCGTGCGCGAGATCATTCGCCGGCACCCGTACACGCGGAAGGACTACTACCACGTGTACCTCAACGCCATGGGCGCCAGCAGCCTCGACGTGCTGCTCTACGCGTTCGTCGAGACGCCCGAGTGGGGGACGGAGCTGCGCGAGAAGCACCGCCTGTTCGCGGACATCCTGCGCCTGGCGGAGCGGCTGCAGGTGTCCTTCGCGTTCTCCACCCAGACCCTGCACGTGGCGCGGCCCGAGGACCTCGAGCACCCGGACCGTCCGGGAGACGACGCCGCCGGCGCACGGAGAGGTCGCAAGCTGGCGGAGGAAATCGTCGACAAGACCCTGGAGCCCTTCGGAGGCTCCGTGCCGCCCCCGGTCACCATCCAGACCCGCCCGGTCTCCGGCGACGACGGCGCCGACGGCGGCTGAACCCCCTTCCCGACGCACCGATGAACCGCCTCTTCTACAGCCTCGTCGCCGCGGTCTTCCTCGTCGCCGCAGGGATCACCTTCTTCTGGCCGCCCTTCGGCTGGACCTTCCTGGTCCTCGTGCCGCTCCTCGTGGTCGGCCTGCAGGACTCCCTGCAGCGGCGCCAGGCCGTCCGGCGCAACTTCCCGGTCATCGGGAACATGCGCTACCTGTTCGAGGCGATCCGGCCGGAGATCAGCCAGTACTTCATCGAGTCGAACACCGACGGCAAGCCGTTCTCTCGCGAGCAGCGTTCGGTGGTCTACCAGCGCGCGAAGCGGCAGCTCCAGACGGTCCCCTTCGGCACCCAGCAGGACCTCTACCGGATCGGAGCCGAGTGGATCAACCACTCGCTGCACGCGCGCCATCCGCAGTGCCGCGAGCACCGCGTGCGGATCGGCGGTCCCGACTGCAAGCAGCCCTACGACGCGTCGCTCCTGAACATCAGCGCAATGAGCTTCGGGTCGCTCTCGCGCAACGCGGTCCTCGCGATGAGCAAGGGCGCCGCCATGGGCGGCTTCTTCCACAACACGGGCGAAGGCGGCATCAGCCCGCCGCACCTCGAGGGGGGCGCCGACCTGTGCTGGCAGATCGGGACCGGCTACTTCGGATGCCGCAGCGAGGAGGGGCGCTTCGACCCCGACAAGTTCCGCGAGCGGGCCTCGCTCGACGCGGTCAAGTTGATCGAGATCAAGCTGTCCCAAGGAGCCAAGCCGGGACACGGCGGCATCCTCCCGGCCGCGAAGATTACGCCCGAGATCGCGAGCATCCGGTCGGTCCCGATGGGGGCCGACGTGATCTCGCCGCCCGCGCACTCGGCGTTCTCCGGTCCGCGCGGGCTGCTGGAGTTCGTGGCGACCCTGCGCGAGCTCTCGGGCGGCAAGCCCGTCGGCTTCAAGCTCTGCGTCGGGCGTCGGAGCGAGTTCCTGTCCATCGCACGCGCGATCCACGAGACCGGGATCGCGCCGGACTTCATCACCGTCGACGGCGCCGAGGGCGGCACCGGTGCGGCGCCGCTCGAGTTCTCGAACTCCGTCGGGTGGCCGCTGACCGAGGGCCTGCTCTTCGTCCACAACGCGCTGGTGGGCTTCGGGGTGCGCGAGCACATCAAGGTCATCGCGGCAGGCAAGATCGTCACCGCGTTCGACATGGCGAAGCGCATGGCGCTCGGGGCGGACCTGTGCAACTCGGCGCGCGCCATGATGTTCGCGGTGGGCTGCATCCAGGCGCGCAAGTGCCACTCGAACCACTGCCCGGTCGGCGTCGCGACGCAGGACCCGGGCCTCGTGCGCGGGCTGGTCGTCGAGGACAAGGCGCCGCGCGTGCGGAACTACCAGGCGGACACGGTGCGCGAGTTCCTCGAGCTGCTCGGGGCGGCGGGCCTCGACTCGCCCACGGATCTGCGACCGGAGCACATCCTGCGCAGACTCTCGACCACCGAGGTGAAGAACTACGGCGAGATCTACCACCTGCTGCAGCCGGGTCAGCTCCTGGGCGAGGGCGAGCCCCTGACGGGCGAGTGGCCGAGCCTGCTCCAGAAGACCGACCAGCAGCGGTTCGACACCTTCGCGCGGGTCGCGAACGCCTGAGCGCCAACGCGCGGCGGTCCTTCTCGTAGGCAAGCCTCCGGTCGCGGTGCAATCCGCGCATCGGTTCTCCCAACGGGCTATCATGGCCGCCGGTATGGACCCCGCTCGCGTCTCCCCCTCGCCCCAGGCCGCTGCGCCCGCTGCCGTGAACGGCGGCGTCGATCGCGCCGTGCGGTCCCTGGTCCGGCGCGCGCGGTTCGCGGCCTTCTGCGGCACGTTCCTGCGCTGGGGGGCGGGCGGCTTCCTCGCGGTCGGGACGGTCGTGCTCGGCCTGCGCGCCTCGCACACGCTCGAGCCCGCGCTCGCCTGGGCCTTCGCGCC
>CAZDYS010000357.1:0-4703 GCA_964509445.1 uncultured Planctomycetaceae bacterium | reverse complement strand
ACGAGGCGGCCTGTCGCGCGGCCCTCGCCGAGCGAGCGTTCGACGTCGTGGTGGCGAACGCCGGGCTGGCGATCGGCATGGGCGGCGTGCAGGACGGAGACCCGGCCGACTGGTCCGTCGTCCTGGACACCAACGTGAAGGGCGTGCTCCACGTCGCGCGCCACACGATCGGCGCGATGATCGCGCGCGGATCGGGCGACCTGGTGTTCCTCGGGAGCGTCGCCGGTCGCCAGGTGTACCCCGGCGGGAACGTCTACTGCGCCTCGAAGCACGCGGTTCGCGCGCTTTACGAGGCCCACCGCCTCGACGCGCGCGGCACCGGCGTGCGCGTCTCGACGGTGGATCCCGGCATGGTCGAGACCGACTTCAGCCTGGTGCGATTCGAGGGCGACGCGGAGCGTGCGGCAGCCGTCTACGAGGGCTTCACCCCGCTGACACCCGAAGACGTCGCCGACGCGATCCACTTCGTCGTGTCGCGGCCGCGGCACGTGAACATCGGCGAGGTCGTGCTGTGGCCGACGGACCAGGCGAGCACGACGCTGGTGCACAAGCAGAGCTGACCGAGCTCCCGCGCACGGTCACTCGTAGGACTCTTCCTCCGAGGGGAAGTCGCTCGAGCGCACGTCCTCGACGAAGCGGCCGAAGGCCTGCTTCATCGTCTCCGCGAGGTTCGCGTAGCGTCGCACGAAGCGCGGCTGGAACTTCGTGTAGAGCCCCAGCATGTCGTGCGTGACCAGGATCTGTCCGTCGCAGCCGGGGCCCGCTCCGATCCCGATGCAGGGGACCTCGACGGAGCGCGCCACCTCCGTGGCGAGCGGCGCGGGGATCTTCTCGAGCACGATGCCGAACACGCCGGCGTCCTGGAGCGCGAGGGCGTCACGACGCACCTGCTCGGCCTCCTCGCTCTCGCGGGCACGCACCTGGTAGGTGCCGAACTTCAGGATCGACTGCGGCGTGAGGCCGAGGTGCCCCATCACCGGGATGCCGGCGTCGACGATCCGTCCGATCGTCGGGCAGACCTTCTCGCCGCCCTCGAGCTTCACGGCCTCGACGCGCGCCTCCTGGATCATCCGGCCCGCGTTGCGGAGCGCCTCGTCCGAGTTCACGTGGTAGGACATGAACGGCAGGTCCCCCACGACCAGTGCGCGATCCACCGCCGAGGCGACCACGGTCGCGTGGTAGATCATCTGCTCCATGGTGACGGCCACGGTCGTGTGTCGTCCCTGGACGGTCATCGCCGCGGAGTCGCCGACCAGGATCAGGTCGATCCCCGCCTCGTCCAGGAGCTCGGCCATCAGGAAGTCGTAGGCCGTCAAGGCGCTGATCTTCTCCCCGCGCTCCTTCATGCGCTTGAGGAAGTGCGTCGTGACCTTGCGATCGCTGGGCCGCCCGCTCCTGCCTTCCCTGGTCCCCATGAGGTCCGTTTCAGGAGGCGTTGGAGACGTCCCGCTGCGCGCGCGGCGGCGTCGGAACGACCTCGTCCGGCGGCCCCTGGGCGTAGTCGATCAGCTTCGCGAGCGTCTCCCGCATCTCGGAGCGCGGCACGATCGAGTCGATCATGCCCTTCTCCAGCAGGAACTCGGAGCGCTGGAAGCCCGGCGGGAGCTCCTGCTTGAGCGTGGTCGCGATCACGCGCGGCCCGGCGAAGCCGATGAGCGCGCCGGGCTCCGCGAGGATCAGGTCCGTCACCGAGGCGAAGGAGGCCGTCACGCCGCCCGTGGTCGGGTGGGTCATCACGCAGATCGAGAGCCCGCCCTTCTTGTTCAGGGTGTCGAGCGCCGCACAGGTCTTCGCCATCTGCATCAGGGACAGCACGCCCTCGTGCATGCGCGCACCGCCGGAGCTGGTGAAGACGAGGAACGGAAGGCCGTCGCGCGCGGCCAGCTCGCAGGCCAGTGCGACCTTCTCCCCGACGACCTCGCCCATCGAGCCTCCCATGAAGCCGAAGTCCAGGATCGCGAGCACGACCTCGCGCCCGAGGATCTCACCGCGCCCGCACAGGAGCGCCTCCTTCTGACCCGTCCGCTCGACCGCGCGGTCGATCTTCTGGTCGTAGGGCCTCGAGTCCACGAAGGACAGCCGGTCGAGCGCGCCGAGGTCGCTGAACTCCTCGCGCCAGGTGCCCTCGTCCAGGAGCATCGCGATGCGCTCCTTGCCCGGGACCGTGAAGTGGAAGCCGCAGGAGGGACAGACGCGGCCCTTCTCCTCGAGCTCCTTGCGGTAGATGACCTCGCCGCAGGACTCGCACTTCAGCCAGAGGCCGCCGGGCATGTCCTTCTTCTTGGCGAAGCGCAGGCGCCCGAGGCGACCCTCCTTGCGCTCGGCGTTCTCGTCCTGGGCCTCGTCGGTCGTCGGTTTCTCTTGCTCTTCAGCCACGAGTGTCCTCGTCGGTGGGAGTCCGTCGTTCTTCCGCGCCGCGCCGAAGGAGCGCGATGCGTTCGGTCATGTCGGGCGCGCCGAAGATCGCCGAGCCGGCGACCAGCGTGTCGGCCCCGGCGGCGGCGCACAGGGGTAGCGTCTCCGGGTTGAGCCCGCCGTCCATCTCGATCCGGCCGGCGTAACCGCGCGCCCGCAGCTCCTCGACCTTCGGCAGCACCTCTGGTCGGAAGGACTGCCCGCCGAAGCCCGGAAACACGCTCATCACGAGGACGAGATCGACCTCGGAGAGGACCTCCGCGATCGCCTCGACGGGCGTGTCGGGGTTGAGCGCGACGCCCACCTGGGGGACCCCCGCGTCGCGGAAGCAGCGGATGGTCTCGCGCTGCGCCGCGGCCTGGGGCCGGACCTCCGCATGGAAGGTCAGCACGTGGGCTCCGGCCTTCGCGAAGGGCTCCGCGTAGGCGTCCGGATCCGTGATCATGAGGTGCACGTCCAGCGGCACGTTCGCCGCCTCGTGGATCTTCGCGACCACCGGCGGACCGATGGTGAGGTTCGGCACGAAGTGCCCGTCCATCACGTCGACGTGGTGCCAGTCTCCTCCGGACGCCTCCACGCGCGCGACCTCGTCGGCGATGCGCGCGAAGTCGCAGGACAGGAGGGACGGAGCGATGACGATCGGGTTCACGGCCGTCTGCGGTGCGGAGGCGAGGGGCGTGGGATGGGGCATGCGGACGATCCTAGGGGCTGGGATCGAACCGTCCAGCCTACGCCCCTTCGGGCGCCAGGCGCACCCCCCTGCCCCGCGGAATCGGCCCTAGCGTGCCAGGAGCGCGTCGATCCCGGGCAGGACCTTGCCCTCGAGGAGCTCCAGCGAGGCCCCCCCGCCGGTGGAGATGTGGTCGATGCGATCCTCGAGCCCGAGGAGGCCGATGGCCGCGACCGAGTCCCCACCGCCGACGACCGTGTAGCCCTCCGAGTCGGCGACGGCGCGCCCCACGGCCTCCGTCCCGGCCCGGAACGCCTCCCACTCGAACACGCCCATGGGTCCGTTCCAGACCACGGTCCGGGCGCCGGCGATCTCCGCGGCGTAGCGGGCCTGCGTCTCGGGTCCGATGTCGAGGCCCATGCGGCCGTCGGGGATGGTCGTCACCGTCTCCGGCGTCGCGTCGGCGGAGAACGCATCGGCGACCACGTGATCCGTCGGCACCAGCAGCCGGCAGCCGGTCTCCTGCGCGCGCTCCAGGTTCGCGCGCACGGCGTCGACCTGGTCCGCCTGCACGAGCGAGGTGCCGGTCGGCTCCCCGCGAGCCGCGAGGAAGGTGTAGGCCATGCCGCCCCCGATGAGGACCGCCTGGCAGCGCTCGACCAGGTTCGTGATGACCGGCAGCTTGTCGGAGACCTTCGCCCCCCCGAGGATCGCGACCAGCGGTCGAGCGGGCTCGTCCAGGACGCGACGGAACGCCTCGAGCTCGCGCTGGAGCAGGAGGCCGGCCGCGCTCGGCAGGTGACGGGCCGCGCCGGACACGGACGCGTGCGCCCGGTGGGCCGCGCCGAAGGCGTCGTTCACGAACAGGTCCCCGAGGCGCGCGAACCCGGCAGCGAGCTCCGGATCGCCCTGGGTCTCGCCCGCGTGGAAGCGCACGTTCTCCAGCAGCACGACCGAACCGGCGGGCGCCGCGGCGACCGCCTCTTCGACCTCCGGACCGACGGAGGCGTCGAGCTTGCGCACGGGCGCTCCGAGGAGCTCGGCCAGCCGCACCCCGATGGGGTCGAGTCGCAGCTCCTCGCGGACCTCTCCCTTGGGCCGACCGCGGTGCGCCGCCAGGACCGGCCGCGCCCCGCGCTCGAGGAGCGTCCGCAGCGTCGGCAACACCGCGCGGATGCGGGTGTCGTCCGAGATGGAGCCGTCGTCCCCGAACGGGACGTTGAGGTCGACGCGAACCAGCACGCGCTTGTTCGCGACGTCGAGATCGTCCAGTCCGGGAACGTCGAGCTGCATCGGAGGCTCAGCGGCGCTTGGTGGCCTTCTTCGTGGCCTTCTTGGCGGTCTTGCGCGCCGTGGCGGTCGGGCGCTTCTTGCCGGCCAGCTTCATCAGCTCGACGACGCGGTTGGAGTAGCCCCACTCGTTGTCGTACCAGGACACGACCTTCACCATCTTGTCGCCCATGACCATCGTCGACTGGGCGTCGAACAGCGAGCTGGCCGGCTGCCCCACCACGTCGCTGGAGACGATCGGGTCCTCGGTGTACTCGAGGATGCCCTTCAGCTCCTTCTTGGCAGCCGCGGCGAAGGCCGCGTTGACCTCCTCCTTCGTGACCTTCTT
>CAZDYS010000356.1:0-4705 GCA_964509445.1 uncultured Planctomycetaceae bacterium | reverse complement strand
CGACATCGGCGGCGGTACGACGGAGATCGCGGTTCTCGCGCTGCCTCGCTCGGTCGTCGCGACCTCGCTGCGCGTCGCGGGCGACGAGATGGACGAGGCGATCGTCAGCCACCTGCGCCGCTACCACAACCTGATGATCGGCGAGCAGTCCGCCGAGCGCATCAAGCTCACCATCGGCTCCGCGTTCCAGATGGAGCAGGAATTGTCGATGGAGGTCAAAGGCCGGGACACGGTCACCGGTCTTCCCGGTCGGGCCACGATCACCTCGCTCGAGATCCGCGAGGCGCTCGGTCACCCGGTGCGCCAGATCTGCGAGGCGATCCGGCAGGTGCTGGAGGAGACGCCGCCGGAGATCTCCGCGGACCTGGTCGACTCCGGCTGCACGATCGTCGGGGGCGGCGCGCTGCTCTACGGCATCGCGGACGCCGTCTCGGATTTCCTGGGAATTCCCGCGCGCATCGCGGAAGACCCGCTGACGGCCGTGGCGCGCGGAACCGGCGTGTTCCTCGAGAAGCTCGACATCTTCTCGCGCGTGCTGTCCTCCGAGGACGACGCGTCCTAGCGCGGAAGCGCTCGACTGCGGGAGGAGGGCCGGGTCGCCCTCGAAAGCGCGCGCGGCATTTGGTGCGATGAGGAGCCTCCCTTGAGGCTGCACCTTGCGTCGTACTCGCTCGAACGTCCCCTGGCCGCTGGTCTGGCTGACCCTCTTCTTCCTCAGCCTGCGTCCGTTCGAGCCGTTCCAGCGCGCGGTCGACTTCGCGACGGCTCCGCTACGCATCGTCGCGGAGCTCGCGGCGCCGCTCGCGTTCTTCCAGGCACGTAAGGTCGCCGCGGCGGAGCGTACGCTGGCGGCCAGCGCGGAGGCCGAGGCGGAGGAGAACGAGCGGCTCCTGCGCGACCTCTGCCGCAGCGCGCTCCCGACCGAGCCCGCGCTCCTCGCGGGACGTCGGATCGTGCACGCAGAGGTGCTCGGGCACCGCGACTGGGACCACCTGCTCGTCCGGCTGCGCGATCCGCGCGGACTCGAACCGGGGATGCCGGTGGCCTGCGGCAACGCGTTCGTGGGTCGGCTCGAGAGCTTCGTGTCGGACGCACACGGCGACGTCGCGCTGGTCGAGCTCGCGACCGCCAAGGAGTGCTTCGTCGGCGCGCGCGTGGAGCCGACCGAGGAGCTCGACGCCGCCGTGCAGATGACGGTCGGCGGCGTGGTGACCGGTCTGCGCAAGCGCGGCGAACGGCACGCCCAGGTGCTCGGGCTCGCGGTGCACTACCCGTCCGATCGTCGGCTCGCGAGCGGCCTCGCGCGCGTGCACGAGCTGTTCCGCGACGAGGAGCCCTGGGCCGAGCTGGCCGAGGGGCTGCGGCTCGGGAAGGTCGAACGCGCGGGCGAGGAGCTCGTGATCGTGCCCGAGCTCGACTACAAGGACGGGCTCTCGCAGGTCGTCGTGCTGGCGCCCGCGGATCCGAGCTTGCCGTCGGCGCTGCCCTTCGACACCGGCCTCTTCGACGCGCACTGGGTGCGCGCGCGCCTCCTGTCGGTGGGGGACCCCAGTCCGGACCGGAGCACGCGCAAGGTGCGCGTCGGACGTCGCCACGGAGTCGAGAACGGCGCGGCGGTGACCTCCGTCGGCGGTCACCTGGTCGGTCGCGTGTTGCGCTCCGGCATCGCGACCTCGGACGTCGCGCTGCTCGACGACCTGGGCTTCAGCCTGGTCGTCGTCGCTCGCTTCGAGGGCGTCGAGGAGCCGGTCGTGCTCGGCCGCTGGCTCGCGCTCGGCCGCGACCCGGAGAGCGACGAGCTCGCGTTCCGCTGGATCGTGCGCGCCTCGCTGCCCCCGGAGATCGCCGGTCGTGGAGGCGTGCGCGCGGCACGCTTGTTCTCCGGGTCCGGCGACGTCGGGCTCCCGGCGGGCTTCTCGCTGGGCGAGGCGCTCCTGCCGCTCGAGGTCGAGCCCGGCCGGGACGAGGTCGTCACGCTCGCGAGCCACGTGGAGCCGGGTGCGGTCCACACGCTGTTCGTGCGCACCCGCGAGGCGCTGGCCGAGGGGGAAGCGCCGTGAGCCGAACGGTCTCCTGGTTGCTCCTGGTGGTCTGGAGCGCGTGGATCTTCGCGCTGCAGGGCCTGGTCGCGCACGACGGCGCGCTGGCGCACTGGACGCCGGACCTGGGCGTGTGCCTCCTGCTCGCGCTGGATCCGCGGCTGGAGCGCCGCGACGCGCTCCTGTCGGTGGTGATCGTCTCCGGCGCGCGCATCGGCTTCACCGCCGACCCGGCCGTGGCGGTCCTGGTCGGCTACGCGGCGCTGGTCGTGTGCGCGCGGCAGCTGCGCCGCGAGCTGGAGGTCGATCGGCTCCTGCCGCGGGCCGCTCTGGCGGCCGTGGCCGCGGCGCTCCTGACGGCCTACTGGTCGCTCGCGCGCAACGTCGCGCTCGCCCACGAAGGGCTGCAGGTGGCGCACGACCCGCTCAGCGTGGAGCGCCTCGGCAGCGCCGCCGCGGCGACCGCTCTGGCCGCCGTGTTCGTCGGCCCGCTCCTCGTGCGGCTGCCGGGCATGAGCCCCCTCCGACGGAGGCAGCGATGAGCCTCGCCGTCGCGCGGCGCACGACGCCGCTGCTCCTGATCCTCGTCGTCGGTGCGATCGTGGTGCTCGTCCGCCTGTTCAACGTGCAGGTCGTCGAGCACGAGGTCTGGGCCGAGGAGGCCGCGCGTCTCGTGCACGCGGGGAAGGAGCTGCCCTACGAGCGCGGACGCATCCTCGACACGAAGGGGCGCGTGCTCGCGCGCGACAAGGAGACCTTCCACCTGGTCCTGACCTACCGCGACTTCCGCCGCGGACATCCGCTGGGGCAGGTCGCCCACGCGCGTTCGCTGCTGGAGGGGCGCCCGGTCTCCCTGATGGAGGCGCGCGAGAACCTGTTCGAATGGGCGGACGAGCTCGTCCGCCTCACGCCTCGCCAGGTCGCCGCCTTCGGGCGCGGCGAGGGGCTCGAGACGCCCAGCCTGCGTCTGCCCGCCTTCCCGGAGGAGCAGCGTCGCGAGCGCGCGCGCGCCCAGGGGCTCGCGGGTCGCGCGAAGGACCTCGGCTTCTACCTGCGGCGGCTGATCCCGATGTCGTCGGTCGAGTACCGTCGCCTGGAGAAGCTCGCGCGCGAGGAGGTCCGGCGAGGCGAGGGGGTCGGGAACAGCTACCTCGAGCTCGCCTCCCGCGTGCTGCCCGGCCGGCCCGCACCGGGCGCGTTGCGCATCCTGGTCGAGCGCCGGATCCTGCGTGCGCTGGAGCGGCTCGCGGGGATGGCCGAGCTCCTGGAGTGGGACGCGAGCGGACGCTTCATCGTCTCTCCCCTGGACGAGCTCATCCTCGAGCTCGAGGACACACGCCGCTGGGTCGAGGACGCGACCGCCGCGAAGCTGTTCGCCGAGGCGACCGGGTTCGCTCCGGGGCGGATCGACCACGCGACGCTCGTGACGCGCATCGACCTGAGCTGGATCGCGCGCGAGCTCGGCTGGGACGAGGCGCGCCTGTTCGAGTGGGCGCGCACCACGCGCAACGGCTGGGAGGGGAGCTGGCGGGACACCTACGCCCTGCCGCGCCTGATCGCGGACCTGCGCCTCGACCCGGCGTTCCGGCCGGAGCCCGACGACTACCTGGCGCGCGTCTACGCGCTGTTCCTGCCCGGGGACGAGCTCGAGCGCGCGCTCGACGGGAGTCCGCCGGACTGGACCGACCGCGACGCACAGCGCGAGCTCGTGGTGCTGTCGTCCCTCGAGGAGCTGTTCGACGGGCCCGGCGACGAGGCGCGCGCGGCGGTCGGTGCGAACGTTCTGCCGATCGATCGGGACGAGGTGCACGCGCTCCACGCGACCCTGCGCGAGCGCTGGGACAAGGACCGCGCCACGCTGCAGGAACGGTTCGAGCGCGCGGCCCGCCTGACGGACCCCGCCCGTCGAGAGGAGCAGGAGGCGATGGTGCGCCGCACGGAGCGTCAGCTGCGCACCCGCTACTGGGGGCTCGTCGACGCGGCCTGGTCCTTCGACGGGCTCGACGGCTTTCGCATGCCCGAGGAGATCGGCGCGCCCGAGGACAAGCCCGGCGCGAAGCTGCGCGAGCTGTTCGACTCGCGCCTGTGGTCGGCTCCCGACGACCTCCTGTACCTGACGCGCGCGCTGGTGGAGTCCTGGGACCGCGGGCTGCAGCAGGCGATCCGCGAGGAGCTCGACGCGCGCATCGAGGAGAGCGAGCCCGACCGGCTCGTGGACGGGCGCCTGGTGATCCGCGAGGAGCTGCGCAGCCGCGCGGCGGAGCGCGCCGACTACTTCCTGAAGGACTTCGGTCGCCGGCTGAAGCCGCTGGTGAAGGGGGAGCCGAGCTACGAGGTCCTCTACCTGATCGCTCGCTACGGCGAGGACTTCCGCGGCTTCCAGGCGCGCGAGGCGCGCGAGCGCGAGTATCCGATCCTGCCGGGCGACACGACGCGCGCGGCCCCCGGGTTGATCGGCAACGTGATCGCGGTCGGCGTGGAGGACGTCGTCTCCCAGCGCCGGCAGTCCGAGCGGCTGCGCGCGCTGAAGGCGATCCCGGACAAGACGGACGAGCAGCGCCTCGAGCTCGAGCGCCTCGTCGGGCGTGTGCTGCGCACGGACGAGGTGAAGGGCGTCGCGGGAGTGGAGGGCTACTGGAACCGCGAGCTGACCGGACGCAACGGCT
>CAZDYS010000355.1:0-4727 GCA_964509445.1 uncultured Planctomycetaceae bacterium | reverse complement strand
CCCGCCGGACTCGACCGACGCCCGGATCTGCTCCTTCGAGTGCACGTTCTGCGTGCAGTGCGTGGAGGAGCGTCTCGCCGGCCGGTGCCCCAACTGTGGCGGTGGCTTCGTGCCGCGGCCGACCCGCCCGGCGCGCCTGCTCGACCGCTACCCGCCCACGCGCGAGCGGACGTTCCACCCGGAGGGCTGCGGGGCCGCGAGCGGCGCCTCCTGACTCTCTCGAGTCGTCCGCGGCCTGCGTAAAGCGTGTGCTAGGCGCCCCAATGGGCGCGACCGGATCCCGCAGTCCGCGCCTCTCCGAGCCACCCCACGGCACTCCCTCCAACCCCCTGCTGGAGACTCCTCCGTTGACCGCAGTTCGCCTGTCCGGGGTCACCAAGACCTTCGGTGCTCACACGGCCGTGCGCGACCTCACTTTCGAGGTGCCGCGCGGCGCGCTCTACGGCTTCATCGGCCCGAACGGGTCGGGCAAGACCACGACCATCCGGATGATCCTGCACATCTTCGCGCCGGACTCCGGCACGATCGAGGTGCTCGGCAGGCAGGGGACGCGCGCGGCCAACGACTCCGTCGGCTATCTCCCGGAGGAGCGCGGGCTCTACAAGAAGATGACCGTGCGGCGGCTCCTCCTCTATTACGCGTCGCTGAAGGGGATGGGGACGCGCGACGCGAAGCGCGCCTCGGAGGAGTGGCTCGAGCGCTTCGAGCTGACCGACTGGATCGACAAGAAGACCGAGGCCCTGTCGAAGGGCATGAGCCAGAAGGTCCAGTTCATCGCGACGGTCATCTCGCAGCCCGAGCTGATCATCCTCGACGAGCCGTTCTCCGGGCTCGACCCCGTCAACCTCGAGGTGCTGCGCGCGGCGATCCTCGACCTGAAGGCGGCCGGCTCGACCGTGATCTTCTCGACGCACGACATGAGCGTCGCCGAGCAGGTCTGCGACAGCATCTTGATGATCTACAAGGGCGACAAGGTGCTCGACGGCACCATGACCGACATCCAGGCGCAGTACGGACAGGACACCGTCCGGCTGCGGACCGACGCGGGGGCCGCGGCGCTCCAGGGACTCCCGATGGTCGATCAGGTGCTCGACCTGGGCCGCGTCCAGGAGGTGCGCGTGCAGGGGGACACGCAGGAGCTCTTGCAGGCCGTCGCGGCTCGGACCGCGGTTCGTCACTTCGAGGAGACCAAGCCCACGCTGCACGACATCTTCCTGCGGATCGCGGGTCCCGACGCGCTCGACGAGCCGGCGGACGTCGCCGAGGAGGTGGCCTGATGGACAAGATCCTCGCCATCGCGAGAGCGGAGTACGTCCAGGCGGTCCGCTCCAAGGCGTTCCTGGTGGGCCTGTTCCTGATGCCCGTGCTGATGGGCGGGAGCATCCTCGCGCAGCTCTTCCTGAAGGATCAGGTCGATCTCGAGGAGCGCGTCTGCGCCGTCGTCGACGAGACCGGCGAGCTCTACCCGGTGCTGGAGGAGATGGTCTCCGCCCGCAACGAGCTCGGGATCTGGAAGCGGGACGAGGAGACCGGGGAGCTGGTCCTCGACGAGGCCGGGGAGAAGATCCAGCGGCGCCCGATCTTCCGGCTGGAGCGCACCGAGCCGGCCGAGACGCGCCCGGAGACCGAGCTGATGCTCTCCGACCGCGTGCGGGACGGCGAGCTGATCGGGTTCGCGGTCATCGACTCCGAGGCGCTCGGGCAGGAGGCGGAGGACGCGAGCAAGCTCATCACCTACCACACCGACGAGCCGACGTTCACGGAGCTGAAGGGCTGGCTCGAGTCGACGCTGAACGAGGAGATCCTCCGGCGCCGCTTCGCGGAGACGAACCTGGACCAGGCGGAAGTCGCGACGCTCGTGCAGCGCGTGCCCGTCAAGACCTGGGGGCTCGTCTCGATGGGGGAGGACGGCGAGATCGGCGAGGCCGAGGAGGAGGACGAGCTGCGCACGTTCCTCGTCCCCTTCGGCGGGCTGATGCTCATGTTCCTGCTCGTGATGACCAGCGCCCCCCAGCTGATGAACCAGGTGCTGGAGGAGAAGATGCAGCGGATCAGCGAGGTGCTGGTCAGCGCGGTCTCCCCGTTCCAGCTGATGATGGGCAAGCTGTTCGGGAGCGTCG
This sequence comes from uncultured Planctomycetaceae bacterium, assembly GCA_964509445.1. Taxonomy (GTDB): domain Bacteria; phylum Planctomycetota; class UBA1135; order UBA1135; genus CAZDYS01. The sequence goes on along the minus strand of CAZDYS010000355.1, from coordinate 2,607 downwards.
GCGTCTGCCTGACGCTGGCCATCGTCTACCTCAGCGGCGTGGCGTGGGCGCTGAACTACAACGGCATCGCGCACTACGTGCCGACGTCCGCCTACGTCTGGTTCCTGGTGATGATGGTGTTCGGCCTCTTGATGTACGGCTCGCTGTTCAGCGCCCTCGGCTCGGCCTGCTCCGAGCTTCGCGACGCGCAGACGATGATGATGCCGGCCCTGCTCCTCATCATGATCCCGATGTTCGCCTGGAACGCGGTGATCGAGGCCCCGAACGGCAGCGTGGCGACCTTCCTGACCTACGTCCCGACGGCGACGCCCTCGATCCTGATCCTGCGCCTGCTCGTCTCTCCGGGACCGCCTGCGTGGGAGATCCCGATCGCGTTCGGCGTGTGCGTCCTGACCACGATGGCGCTGGTCTGGGCGAGCGGGAAGATCTTCCGCATCGGCGTGCTCTCGCAGGGGCAGCCGCCGACGTTCCGCGGACTGATCGGCTGGGTGCTCTCGAAGTAGGGCGCGGACGAAAAGCGCGCGCGGCGCTGCAACCGCGGCGCGCGCGCTCGGGTCTTCGGGTGGAGGTAGGGGGCGGTGGGCCCCGGCCCTCCGGAGCGAGCGGTCCCCCCGGAGGCGACGTCGTTCGCTAGGCTACCTGCGATGGCACCGGCGCACTCGGCCTACACCCTGCGGCCCGCGACCCGCGCCGACGCGGACTTCGCGAGCCGCGTCAAGTTGGCGGGGTTGCGCGCCTACCTGGAACCGGTGCCGGGGTTCGACGCGGACCGCCTGCGTCGCCAGTACCAGGCCGACTTCGCGCCCACCGAGGCCCGCATCGTGGTCGTCGGTGAGGCGGACGTCGGCGTGCTCCGGGTGGTCGACCGGGAAGGGGCCGTCTTTCTCGCCGAGATCTACCTCGTCCCCGACGCTCAGGGCCGGGGGATCGGGTCACGCGTCATCACCGACGTGATCCGCAAGGCTCACGGTCGCGGGCGCGCGGTGCGGCTGCAGCTCTTGCGCCCGAACCCGGCGCGTCGGCTCTACGAACGGCTGGGATTCCGCCTGCACGGGGAGACCTCGACGCACTTCCGGATGGAGCTCCCGCCGCCCCCGGGGGCTCCGGATTCCCTCGACGCCTCTCCAGGGGCGTAACCGAGCCAGGCGCGCGCCCGTCCACAGGGGTGGAGGAGGGGGGCGGTGGGCCCCGGCGCTTCGGAGCGAGCCCGCCCAACACTTGCCGAACAGCATTCTTGCTGGACGCGGCAGGCCGCGGTCGCCGCCCTTATCTACGATGCTTTTAGGAGCGGGCTAGGCCGCTCCTCTTTCAGGAGGAAGGACATGCGTCCCCCCAAGGCAATCTGGCTCCTCACGCTGCTGCTGGCCGGGCCGGCGGTCGCTCAGGAGCCCGTCGAAGCAGGTCAGTCGAAGCAGGAGACGACCGAGACCGCGGAAACCCCGCTCCAGAAGGTCCAGGCGATCATCGCCGAGTACGACGAGGCGTACAACGCGTTCGTCGACGCCTACCGCACGGCCGAGGACGAGGAGGTCCGCCAGAAGGCGGTCGACGAGCTCTATCCGGACGCGACGAAGTACTTCGCGCGTCTCTGGAAGCTCGCGGAGGCCAACGTCGGCACGAAGGCCGAGCTCGAGGCGCTCTGCTGGATCGGTCAGCGCGACAACGGGACCAACGGGACCCGCGTCATGAAGGCCATGATCGCGAGCCACCTGCAGAGCCCGCGCATGAAGGACGTCGTCATGGGTCTCTACATCCAGGACGAGCGCACCTTCGACCTGGTCGAGGAGGTCTTCGTCAACAGCTCCGACCGCGAGACCCAGGGGATCTCCTGCATGGTCATGGCGGAGTACTGGAAGCGACAGGCGGACAACGGCTCGATGGAAGCCGCGGCGCGCGCGGAGGAGCTCTTCGAGGTCCTGATCGCCGAGTTCGAGGACGTTCAGCGCTACGGGCAGTCCCTGAAAGAGGCCGCGGCCGGAGCGCTCTTCGAGATGAAGAAGCTCGGCATCGGCAAGGTCGCGCCGGACATCGAGGGCATGGACATCGACGGGGTGTCCTTCAAGCTGTCGGACTATCGCGGCAAGGTCGTGGTGCTCGACTTCTGGGGGGACTGGTGAGGCCCCTGCCGGGCCATGTACCCGCACGAGCGGTCGCTCGTGAAACGCCTCGCCGATGAGCCTTTCGCCCTGATCGGAGTCAACTCCGACGCCGACAAGGACAAGCTGCGCGAGCGGATGGAAGAGGAGAACATCACCTGGCGTTCGTTCTGGGACGGCGGCACCGAGGCCGGTCCGACCAGCGGTCCGATCGCCACTGCCTGGAACGTCCGCGGCTGGCCGACGATCTACGTGCTGGATCACGAGGGCCGGATTCGCTTCAAGGGCGTGCGCGGGGAGGCGATGGACCAGGCCGTCGATCAGCTCCTGGAGGAGATGAAAGAGGAAGGCTGAGTCGCTCTCCGGGGGAGCGAGCGGAACGGCGCTCGTCTCCCTCCCCGTTCTCCGGAGGCCGCTGCTCCCTGCGAGTCGCGGCCTCCGGTCGTTCGGACGGTGCGTTCTCCCGCGCCGAAAGCCGGAAACCGCGGCGCGCCCGCGCCGGTGCTCGCGA
>CAZDYS010000354.1:2051-4733 GCA_964509445.1 uncultured Planctomycetaceae bacterium | reverse complement strand
CGTACATCTGCACGAAGCGACGGTAGGCGTCCCAGGCGAAGCGCTCGTTGCCGGAGCGCTCGGCGAGGCCGCGCACGGTCTCGTCGTTCAGCCCGAGGTTCAGGACCGTGTCCATCATGCCCGGCATCGACACGCGCGCGCCGGAGCGGACGGACACCAGGAGCGGGTCGCTCGCGTCTCCGAACCGCTTGCCCATCTGCTCCTCGAGGTCGGCCAGCGCCTCGCGCACGTGCCGCTCGAGACCGCGCGGGTAGCGCCGCTCGTGGTCGTAGTAGTAGGTGCAGACCTCGGTCGAGAGGGTGAACCCCGGCGGGACCGGGAGTCCGAGGTTGCACATCTCTGCGAGGTTCGCGCCCTTGCCGCCGAGCAGGTCCTTGTCGTCCTTGCCGCCCTCGGCGCGTCCCTGGCGGAACGCGAAGACGTAGGGGGCGGGACGACGGGAACCGCGGCGGCCGGGACCGGGCGCACGGTGGGGGGTGTTGCGCTTGGCCATGTCCTTCGTGGACTGGCCTCTATCGGTCTAGGGCTGCTCCCCAACCTCCGCCAAGCCGACGATTTTCCACTCCTTGCCGGCGCGGAACTCGACCAGCTCGTCCACGGAAACTCCTTCGGGCATGGGAGCGCGCAGGACCAGTTCGTCCCCCTCGCGCCCGACCGCCTCGCCCCAGGCGGAAAGGAAGTCGTCCTCCAGGAGCCCCTCGGCGTCGTGCGTCTCGTAGAACGCGCTCTCCTCGAAGAGGATCTCGAGCTCGCGGTCCACGAGCCAGGTCCGCACCTCGACCCGCAGCTCCACGAGGCGGCCGCCGCTGCGCGCAGACAGGCCGACCTCGCGGCGTTCCAGGACCTCCACCTCGGCGTCCAGCAGCCAGGAGAGGAGCGGCTCGCGCTCGAACACCTCGTCCCGGGCGCGGGCGTAGACCGCCTCGCTGCCGATGCCGTTCGCCTGGCGGAAGTCGACCCCGAGGCAGCGGTACTCGAGGTCGATCAGGTCCGCCCGCAGGGCCACCAGGAAGGTCCGCAGGGTCTGCTCCGGGGACCGGAAACCGGTTCCGAGCACCTCCTGGGGAGAGGGTGTGGACACGCAGCCCGCGAGGAGCAAGATGCCCGCCCATGCGGTCGCCCACAGCGGCCACCGTCGTCCGTACGCCCGAGATCGCATCGCGCGAGCGAGCATACGAGCCCCCGCCGGGACTTCCAACGACCCCGGCCCGGCGGCCGTCTCGGGCTCCTCCGGCCGCTCCGGCGTCCTCCGTCCCTCTCGATTCGACTTCTCGCATGGATCCGCGCCTCCGAAGACATCCAAGCCGCGTGAGCCAAGCCCTCCTCCTGACCCTCGCGCTCGTCACCACCGGCTGCGGCGAGGACACCTGGCCTCCGGGACTCTCCTGCGCCGAGCCCTCCGTGGACTTCGGCTCCACCTGGGAGGGGTCCGTGCTGGCGCACGAGTTCGCGTTCCGGATGGGGCCCGGCGAGCCCCTCGCCGTCGACAAGGTGCGCGCGGACTGCGGCTGCACCACGGCGCGGCTCGAGCGCCTCGCGGCGGGGGAGGACGAGCGGCGCGCCTACGCCGAGGGCGACCTGCTGCAGCCCGGGGACCAGCTGTTCCTCGGCATCGAGTACCAGACGCGCGGCAAGCGCGGACGCGTGCCGCGCGAGATCACGCTCTACACGGAGGCCGGGACCTACCAGGTCGAGGTGCTGGCCGACGTGGCGCCGCTGCTCGTGTTCGAGCCCCCGGGGCTGGACCTCGGACTCCTGCGCTCGACCGAGTCGGTCCGAGAGACCGTGGAGGTCTCCTCCAGCGACGGCCGCCCGTTCCAGCTGCGCTTCACCGGCCGGGGCGTGCCCGAGGCCGTGACGGCGCGGCCGGAGCCGATCGCTCCCGACGCGTCCGGCCGCTCCGCGCGCTGGAGCGTCGAGGTCACCGTCGGCCCGGACATGCCGCTCGGTCCGCACCTCTACACCGTCGAGCTCGAGAGCGATCTCACGCACGAGGACGGCCGCGCCGTCGCGGTCCAGCCCTGGGTACGGCTCAAGGCCGTCTCCCGGGTGGGGCTCGAACCGCAGCAGATCGACTTCGGCGCCGTCCCCCAGGAGGAGATGGTCTCGCGCACCGTGCGTCTGTCGGGCTACGACGACGTGCCGCTGCCGGAACCGACCGCCGCGCTCGTCGCCGCGCGCGAGCAGGACGCGCCCCTGGCCGAGCTCGCCCAGATCACCGTTCAGGCCGTTCCCGATCAGAACGCCTGGGATGTCCAGATTCTGCTTCCGGCGCTCGACGGGCGTCTCCGGGGTACGTTCCTCGGGAGGCTCGTCGTCGAGACCGGGCACCCGGAGGAGCCGCGCATCGAAGCGTCGCTCCACGGTCTGGCGCTCCAGCGCGCGAACGGGCGCTGAGCGGCTACACTCTCGAACTTCTTTCCCGATAACGGACCCCTCGCACGGACCCACCATGCAACGCAAGCCCTCGTTCCAACCGACCCCGACCCGGACCGGCACGACCTGGACCGGCGCCCTCCTCGCGGCGGCCCTCGTCGCCTGCTCCCCGTCCGAACCGGCCGAGTCCTCGGCGGAGGCTCCCGTGGAGGCCACGCAGGTGGCGGAGACCGAGGCCGCCGGCGAGGAGGCGGACGGTCGCTACACGTCCGGCTTCCAGAAGCTCGACCTGGGGATCGACGTGGC
>CAZDYS010000354.1:0-1951 GCA_964509445.1 uncultured Planctomycetaceae bacterium | reverse complement strand
GAGATCGAGATCTACGACGAGGACGGCAACGCGAAGCCCTACGACCGCGGGGACCTGATCCCTCCGGGACAGCGCTTCCGCCTGAACGCCGAGATCTCGACGGAGGGCAAGAAGGGCACCGCGAGCGCCACCGTGTCGATCTTCACGAACTCCGCGGGCGGCAGCTACAACGTCAAGCTCGTCGCCGAGGTCGAGCCGGTGCTCGACGTCACCCCGGACACGGCCGTGTTCTTCGGGCAGATGACGACCGCCGACAAGATGGAGGACGAGGTCCGCATCGCGAGCCGCCGCAAGGAGCCGTTCTCGCTGACCGCCGACACGCGCGGACTGAAGAACGTCTCGGTCACGCTCGTCCCCGAGGAGCCCGACGCGGACGGTCGAGCGAGCGTCTGGGTCGCGAAGGTCGTCGCGGGTCCCGGCCTGCCGGTCGGCATCCGGAACTTCCCCTGCACGCTCACCACGGACATCCCGATCGGTGATGCGAAGACCGAGGGGGAGCGCGTGAAGTACCACACCGTCCCGCTCTCCGTGCAGGCGCGCGTCACCGGGCTGGTCCACGCGGAGCCCGCCTTCATGGGCTTCGGGCTGGTCTCCCCGGGACAGGTGGTCGAGCGCGCCCTGCGCGTCGAGTGCCACGACGACTTCCAGCTCTCGACGGACACCGAGATCAAGTTCGAGGGCCTCTACGGCGGCGAGTTCGAGCACGCCGACCTGATGGAAACCACGATCACGGAGGTCGAGGGCGGCAAGTACCTCGACGTGGTGGTCAAGCTCCTGGGCCTGCCCGAGGACGTCAACGGTTCCTTCGGTGGGGTGATCAAGCTCCTGGTCAACCACCCCTCGATGGAGGAGCTCCAGGTGCGCTTCTCCGGCGTGTGCCGCGCCTCCGTGGGCGGCCAGTAGATCCCTCGCTCGCCAGCCCCCGGGGTCGACCCCGGCTCGGACAGCCCCCTGGAAACAGGGGGCTGTTTCGTAGCCGGGCCGCCTCGCGCGGGTAGGCGACGTCGGTGGACGAGGTGCGATCGAGGACGGGCGGGGGCTTTGTGGGCCGGCCTCTGCGTGCTGGAATACCGGCGTGACGCAATCCCTGGGTGAGATGCTGACCGCGGCCGGCCTGGTCACGGACGATCAGTTGCGCGAGGGCCGCGCGCATCAGCGCAACCGCGGCGTGCGGATCGGCGAGGCGCTCCTGCACCTCGGCCACATCGACGAGACCGCGCTGGCCCGCGTCGTGGCCAAGCAGCAGGGCATGCCCTTCGTCGACCTGACCAAGGGCCGCGTGGCCGCGGACGTGATCGAGCGGGTGCCCGCGGAGTTCGCGGTGGAGCAGGGCGTGCTGCCGGTCCAGGAGAAGAACGGCCGCCTGGTGGTCGCGATCGACGACCAGCTCAAGCAGATCGTCGCGGACCAGCTCTCCTTCACGCTGGGGGTCGACGTGCGCTGCGCGATGGCCGCGCCGGGGGCCCTCAAGCAGGCGCTCGCGCGCTACTACGGCGCCTCCCAGGAGGACGAGGTCGCGCGCAGCATGCAGTCCGAGGACGGCGACTCGACGGACGCGCCGATCGTCCGCCTGGTCACGCGCATGTTCAAGGAGGCCCTCGACATGCGCACCTCCGACATCCACCTCGAGCCGATGGGGGGCGGCGTGCGCGTGCGCTACCGCGTGGACGGCGTGCTGCGCATCGTCGCGGAGCACCCGGCCCACCTCGCGTCCCCCCTGGTCAGCCGCCTCAAGATCATGGGGCAGATGGACATCGCCGAGAAGCGCAAGCCGCAGGACGGCCGCATCGCGCTGAACCTCGCGGGTCGTCAGATCGACGTGCGGGTCTCGATCCTGCCGTCGAACCACGGCGAGACGATCGTGATGCGCCTCCTGGACCGCTCCGCGAACCTCCTGTCGCTGCGCGACCTCGGGTTCGAGGAAGACGACAACACCTGGTTCCAGCGGCTG
>CAZDYS010000353.1:0-4733 GCA_964509445.1 uncultured Planctomycetaceae bacterium | reverse complement strand
CCCACGTGACGTCGCCGTAGGTCGCGATCTCGATCTCGATCAGCCGCTCGTCCTCCACCAGGAGCTGCGCGAGCATGCCGTGGTCGATGCCCTCCATCTCGATCAGGGCCTGCACGTCGTGGTAGCCGTTCGGGAGCTGCACGCGCTGCGCGCAGCGCAGGCCGACGTAGCGCCCGGCGCCGGTGTCGTCGCGCGAGGTCACCTGGACCTGGTCCGGTGAGGGGAAGCCTTGCTCGCGATGGAGCTCGCTCCAGCGGCGCAAGAGAGCGCTCTCGAGCGGGGTCGGAGCGATCGAGTCACTTGAGAATCGATCTCTCATCCAATCCACAATGCTGATTCCATGACCAATCGCACAGCGCGGGCCGTCGAGTGAGTGCTATAAACTTCCAACGCCGTAAGCGGAATCCAAGACACGACAAGGAGAGATGCACATTGGGAACGAAGGGTGACTCGGACAGGTTCCGATTCCTGACGACGGACGACATTCCGCTGGCGAACAAAGCCAAGTCCATAGACGACTACGAGCTAGCTCCTGGAAGCGGCAACGAGTGGTACCTGAAGTGCACCGCTCCGTCACCTGCCCGCCCGGATTCGGAGGACTACGACTTCGGACCGTGCACCGAGTTTCTCGCCAAGGCCTACTTCAGGCACGACGCCTCCGGCATCGGAGACATCTGCGTCATCTTCAACGGCATGGACGAGACCCCGCACAACCTGCGGGAGCACCACGAACTCTTCGGCTTCTATGACGCACTAGGAAGGTCCCTCGCAGACAGGGGGAAACTGGCAATCCTTCTTCCCTCCCCGTTTCACCTCAACCGCTCTCTTCCGTACAAGAGCAAAGAGGTTGCCGAGAAGCGCAAGAAGGCGCGAGGAGCGAAGTTCGCGGACTGGACCCGCCCCTCGAATGCCCTCACACGGCATCCGCAGAACCTCTACCGCAACCACTACCAGTCTTTCCGCGAACTGGTCTCCCTGTGCCGCGACCTCGCCCCTTCGGCCTTCTCTCCAGGCACGGAACATCACCTCAGGAAGATCTGCCCCGCCGAGAAGAGCACACTGATCGCCCGATCGACGCGCGAGTTCCTTCGTGACAGGACTGCGCCGCAACCCAGGCTCTCCCTCATCGGATACTCCATGGGAGGACTCCGCGTCATGACCGCGTTCTGCTACGCGTGGGGCATCGCGGTTCAACACAACGAGGAGCCGCTCTTCTCCTCATGTGTCGCCATCAACTCGGGCGGCTCCTTCTCAGGAATGAACGTTCCGGCCTGGGTCAACAAGAAGAGCTGGAAGAACATGGTTCGTCGACTCAACCTCGACGACTTCCAGGCAGAGCTGGACGGGGACTTCAAGGACGAGCTAGAAGAGTTCAAGGACTACCGCAAGGCGATCCAAGACGTGACCCTGGGCAATGCCCTGACGATCACTCGACTGGAGGAACAGGACGCCGGCTTCACTCGACGCCTCTTGTTCACGCTAGGAGGCAGCGACGACATCATGAGCATGCAGTCGCTGCAGCGGATCACTCCCCCCGGGGGCCTGAACATCTTCCAGGTCGCTGGCGTCGGGCACATGTTTCGCCACGGCCAGTGGGGAACCCAGCTCGGAGCGATGCTCGAGCATGTCAGCAACTTCATCGACGCCAGCTCTCGAGACGCCGAGCGACTGGACTCCAAGGACATCGTCGACTTTCTCAGCCTCGTCGATTGGCACTTCAAGGTGCTGCCCTACAAGGCGGCGTCGGCCCAATCCACGCCACCCAGCCTCGAGTTCGACAGAGCAGCCGAGGAGCTCAAGGCCCTTCACGAAGAGCACCCGAACAACCTCCTGCGCATCATCCTGTTTCCAGCGCATGCGTTCTTGAAGTGGGACGCCGACGCTTTGGATGCGAAGCTCGCCGAGGTCTACAGCGAGGAGGAACTGTCCAAGCTCAACCAGAAGGCCTTCGACTTCATCGAGTACACGCTGCTACGCGAGCTCCGCACTCGTGTGGAGCAGGGCGACTGTCAGCCGGGACTCTACAGGGGGGCCCGACGCTCCCTGCTGCTGGGTTGGCTCGTCTCCAAGAACAAGGCTCTCGTCGACCACTGGGCGTCCATGGTCGAAGAGAACGGCGAGAACCGAATCGGTAAGATCCTGCGAGACCGCGGAGTCGTGCCCGAGTGGCTGATCGATCGAAGCATCGGCGTACAGCACTCCCTCCTCGAGACCGTCCAAGCGAAGATGCTCCGGTCCTTCAGCCTGACCTGTCGACGGCACGCCGGCATGCCCGAGCTCAAAGAGAACCTGCGAACCGTGGCGAGCACCTGACAAAGCGGGCAGTTCTTGTCGGGAGGCCACCAGGGCCGGCTGAGCCCCCCTGGTGGGCGATGAGGGACTCGAACCCCCGACTTCGTCCTTGTAAGGGACGCACTCTAGCCAGCTGAGTTAATCGCCCGGGCGCGCCGGGTGGCGCGCAGGGGCGGCAACGGTATCCTGCCGGTCCTTTCTCCTCCACCGGGAAGGTCTTCCCAGTCGATGAGAGCTGCTTCTGCCGGGAATCCCCCCGTTCTCGGCCTCCCCCCCCTCGAATCGAAGAGCAGAGCGAAGAGCCATGAGGATCGCGGTCATCGGCACGGGCTACGTCGGCCTCGTCGCGGGCACCTGTTTCGCCGAGAGCGGCAACACCGTCACCTGCGTCGACGTCGACGAGAAGAAGGTGCGGATGCTCCGGGACGGCGGCGTCCCGATCTACGAGCCGGGGCTCGAGGAGATCCTCAAGCGCAACGTCCACGACGGGCGCCTGAAGTTCACGACCAGCTACGAAGAGGCCATTCCCGGCGCCGAGGTCGTGTTCATCGCCGTCGGCACGCCGCCCGGTGAGGACGGGAGTGCGGACCTGAAGTACGTGCTGTCCGCCGCCGAGTCCATCGCCAAGGCGATGACGGGCTACCTGGTCGTGGTCGACAAGTCGACCGTGCCGGTCGGCACCGCGCGCAAGGTCCAGGCGCGCATGGCGGAGCACACGGACCACCCCTACGACGTCGTCTCGAACCCGGAGTTCCGCAAGGAGGGCGCGGCCATCGACGACTTCATGAAGCCGGACCGGGTCGTCATCGGCTCCGACAGCCAGACGGCGGCGGACGTGATGGACGAGCTCTACGGACCGTTCGTCCGGACCGGCAAGCCGATCATCCACATGGACGTCGAGTCGGCGGAGCTGACGAAGTACGCCGCGAACGCGATGCTCGCCACCCGGATCTCGTTCATGAACGAGATCGCCAACATCTGCACCCGAGTGGGCGCCAACGTCGACCGCGTCCGCAAGGGCATCGGCTCGGACGCGCGGATCGGGTCGCTGTTCCTGTTCGCGGGCCTGGGCTACGGCGGGTCGTGCTTCCCCAAGGACGTCAAGGCGGTCGTGAAGACGGCCGAGGACGCGGGCTACGAGTTCGAGATCCTGCAGGCGGTCGAGTCCGTCAACGAGAAGCAGAAGAGCCTGCTCTCCCGCATGGTCAAGGAGCACTACGGGGACGACCTCTCGGGCAAGCGCTTCGCGGTCTGGGGGCTCTCCTTCAAGCCGAACACCGACGACATGCGCGAGGCCCCGGCCGTGCGCGTGATCGAGGAGCTCCTGGGGGCCGGGGCCCAGGTCACCGCCTTCGACCCGGAGGCGATGGAGGAGTGCAAGGAGTGGCACCTGGGCGACCGCGTCTCCTACGCGGAATCGCCGATGGAGGCCCTGGAGGGCTCCACCGCCCTGATCCTGGTCACGGAGTGGAACGAGTTCCGCCGCCCGGACTTCGACGCGGTGAAGGAGAAGCTGGCGGACGCCGTGATCTTCGACGGCCGCAACATCTACTCCCGCAAGCGGCTCGAGGAGCGCGGCTTCACCTACTACGGCATCGGGACCTAGGTCGCCGCGCCTCCCGGGCGCGAGCCGCGGCGTACGGCTCCAGGCGCACCGGAACGTCTTCGCTCCAAGAGGAAAGGGCGGTTGGTCCAGGCGAATCGCCGGCCCAACCGCCCTGTTCTCCATCGTCGGCAACGAGCCGTCGATGTTTCCGGCAGCGCCGTGAAGCGCTTTCGGAGGATGTCGTGATGTGGAAGAGCGGAGCGAATCGGTGGACCGCTTCGGTCCGAAATGCCTCTTCGCTGGAACGCTCCTCGAGTCGAGTCCGAAGACTCGATGCGCATGAAGTGAAACGATGCGACGTGTTGTCAAGGTTCTTCCGAAGAACTCGCAGCACGTCGACGAGCGCGTCGCGCCGCGATCGCGCGCGGAAGTTCGGTGACGAGTCGCATGTTGTCCAGACGACGACGCACGCGCGCGCCGCGTTCGGTGCGTTCGAGCGCTGCGGAACCGACGTTACGAAGACACGCGTTGAAGTACCCCGCCGCCCCCTCGAGGTCGCCGCGTTCGAGGCACGACACGCCGAGGCGATCGAACGCTTCGATTCGATCCCACGGCTCCTTCCCTTCCTGCGCGACGCGGAGATACGCGTCCCGCGCGTCCTCGCTTCGCTGCAGAGCGAGCCACGCCTCGCCCGCCGCGAGCCACGCGCGATCCCGGTGGTCGGCAGCGGCCTCGGCGTCCCGCGCGCAGGCGAGGCTCACGTCGAGCGCGCGACGCGTCGCACCGTCCAGCTTCCACAGGCGCGCGAGCTCGAGCCGTGCACGCGCGCGGTACTCGGTGCCACCGCCGCGTTCGACCGCCCAGCCGAGCTCGGCGCGTGCGTCCCGATGCTCTC
>CAZDYS010000352.1:0-4774 GCA_964509445.1 uncultured Planctomycetaceae bacterium | reverse complement strand
TGGCGCCCGCGCGTCCACCTGAGCGGCGCGGTCCGGCGCCGCGAGGTCCGGCGCCTCCTCGGCCAGGCGGACCTGCGGGTCACGTTCGCGGAGGACGAAGAGGCTCCGGCGCCGACCGACGTCCCGCTGGTCGTCGACGGCGACGTGGAGCTCGGCAGCCACCGGTTCGAGAGCCGCTGGCCGCGCCACGTGCACCCCGACGAGCTCGCCGACGAACGCGTGCTGGACGCGATCCACCGCCGCGCGGTGCTGGTCGCGCGGCGTGCGCTGCGGCGCGGACTCGAGGGGCTGCTGGCCGCCCAGCGCTCCCGCAGCTTCCTGCGCGGCTCCGGGTTCCTGTTCTGCCCGCAGCACTGGTACGTCACGCACCTCAGTCGCGACGAGGACGAACCGCGCGGGAGCGGACGACTCGGAGAGCCCTACGCACGAGCGCTTCCGCTGGCCGCGCGCCAGCTCTGCCACCGCCTGTTTCGCGACGTCGAGGTCGACGTGCTGTTCGTCCAGGACGGCGTCCGCGTGAAGCAGCTACGGCGCGTACTGCTGCTCCTGTTCGAGTTCCACGACCTGTTCGGTGCGCGGGCGCTCGAAGCCCGCCACTTCCAGGGGGTGCCCGGTGTCCGCGTGCTGCTGCACGAGCACGACATCGAGAGTGTCTCCGCCTTCCCCTCCGAGGACTTCCCGGAGCCGGACTACGAGGACTTCGGACGCGCGCGCATCCTGCACGTGTTCCTCGACCAGGGCGGCAGCGAAGAGACGACGGACGTCCCGTTCGACTGGGACCAGCTGCCGGTCCTCCCCTACGAGCCCGCGCTACCCGTCTTCTGAGTCCGACGCGGGAGCGGGCTCCACGCGCTCGAGCCGGAAGACGCCGCGGTCCCCGCTCTCCGCCTCGTAGGTGGACTCGAACCGATCGCCCTCGACGAAGCCGTCGTAGGTGTAGACGCCGCCGAACATCGCGCCGAGGTCCTCCTCTCCGCGGAACGTCACCCGCTCGCCCGTGCGGTCCGAGACGTAGAAGCGACCGTCGTAGGTGTAGGTGAAGAACCAGCCGTAGGTCGCGCAGAAGCGCACCAGGTAGCTGCCCTCCTCCTCCGGCGTGAGCATGCAGCGCAGCCCACCCGCGTGTCCGTTCTCGGTGCTCTCCCAGTCGCCCTCCCAGCGTCCGACCATCGGGTCCTCCGACGCGGGCTCCTCCCAGGCGTCCCAGTCCCGGTCGAACGCGATGGTGCCGCAGGAGGAGAGGAGGGCGACCAGGCCGGCGAGCACGAGGACCCACCGGAAGGGCGCGCGACGGGAGACGGGGGCTTGAGACATGGACCGGCGTTGCAGAGGGAAGAACGGAGGAGCGGGACCCGTGCTCGGAGCACGGCGGCTCTTTCGGTGGAGACGCCGGACGGGATGCGGAGGTTTTTCCGGGAACCGGGACGGAGAGGGAGTCTCCCTCGCCGGCGGCGCTGGAGCCCCTCCGAGGCCTGCGAAAAAGCTGGTTGCGACGATACCCGGCCCCAGCGGGTTCCACGAAACCCGGAACCGGCAGCCATGTTCACATGCAAAACCTGTCGCCCTGGCCGGGGCTCGGACCGGACCGGATCCGCTCCGGTTCGAAGGCCTCCGAGGTCGACGGAGAACTCCCGTGCGGAGCCTTTTGCACACCTACCGTTCCCCGGACTTTCTGGCTAGGATCCGGCGCTCGAAAGGAATTCTCACCCTTCAGCCCCCCGGTCCTCCCATGTCGAAATCCTTGCTCACCCTGTCCGCGCTCGCGCTCGCCTCGCTGGGCGCGACCGCGTCCGCCCAGACCGCCTCGGCGACCGTTCGCGAGGCCTGCACGATCGCCGCGCCGACGGACAGCCTCGTCGCCGAAGCGAACTCGCCGATGGTCTTCACGCCGAACGCGAACGGCGTGGTGATCATGGAAGTGGAGGCCGTCCCGCCGGCCGGCGACTGGGTCGAGGAGACGATCTTCAGCGGCTTCGGCGGCGAGTCCTACTACCGCTGGAACGGGAACAACTTCTTCGGCTCCGCCGGGCAGGGCATCCTGACCTACCGCTTCCGCGTCGACACGCCGGGCGACTACATCATCCGCGTGCACTGCCGCGTCGACGGCAACGATCCGAGTGAGAAGAACGACGTGTGGGCGCGCCTCGACGGTCACGCCTGGGAGAAGCTGTTCTACAACATCGGCTCCGGCGGCCTCGGCCAGTGGACCTTCAACCCGCGCTACGAGGACGACGGCGACTTCCCGATCCACTTCCTCAGCGCCGGCGAGCACACCTGGCAGTTCTCCGGTCGCTCGACCGACTTCAAGATCGACCGCGTCCACGTCATCCCGCTCTCGACCTGGTTCGCGAACCTCTCCGATCCGCAGACCGACGTGGAGCGCGACCGCCCGCTGATCGGCAGCACGTTCCGCGTCGAGATCGACGACCCGAACGACGAGGCCAACATCAGCGCCGGAACGCTGGTCAGCTGGCTCGGCAGCACGAACCCGGGCCCGAACTTCCCCTGCGGCACGGTCTTCAAGGGCAACGAGCTGCTCCTGAGCCTCGCTCCCTCCCCGACGCAGATCAACGGCATCAAGACCTGGAACGGCGGCCCCGTCGACTTCCAGGTGGACATCCGCAACGACATCTCGCTGATCGGCATCAACGCCTACACCCAGGGCGTGTTCCTGGAGCCCGGGAACCTGACGGTCACCGACGGCCTGGACCTCGTGCTCGGCAACATGTAGCCGAGCGTATTCCCTCGGGAACGAGACACGAGAACCCGCTCCCTGCGCTCGCGCGGTGAGCGGGTTCTTTCGTAGCCGCAGAGGAGCTCTGCGGGGACGCCTCGCGGGCGGGCTGGGGACAGGGGGAGCGCCGCGGGCCCGGAGCGAGCCCGCGTCCAGGCGTCAGCTGTCCATCGACTCGATGAAGCGGTCCGCTTCCTCGATCGAGTTCTGCATGCGCCGGATCAGGTCGGCGACCTCGCCCTGGATCTCGAGCGTGGTGTCCTTCAGCGAGTCGATCGCACGCGCGTTGAGGTTGTGCTTGAGGAAGAGCACGTTGTTCTTGAACTGCTCGAGCACGGGGTCCATCCCGGCGGCGGCGGAGTTCATCAGCCGCACGAGGCCGTCGTAGCGCGTGCGCGTGTCGCTCAGGAGGTCGGTGCTCTTCGAGCGCAGCTTGGGGTCGGTGATCTCCTCGATCTCCGACTCCCACTCCTCGAACATCGCGGTGGCGACGTCCTCCACGCCGGCGATCTCGTCACGCACGTCCTCGGCCGCGTCGACCGAGTCGTCGTACTCGCCCTTCAGGTCGTCGTAGAGGTCCTCGAGCTCTCCCCCGTCGAACCCCGTCAGCGCCTGGAACGCGTCGAGCGTCGTCTGGAACTGGTCCTTCGCGTCCTCCTGGGATCCGCGCGCGTTCTCGACGCGGTCGACGAGGATCTCGCGCTTGTCGACGCCGAAACGCTCCATCGTCGCGTAGTAGGCGCTTTGGCAGGACACGGTGCAGAGGAGGACGGCGGCGAACAGAGAGCGGAGGATCATCGGAGTCGGTTGCGTGGGGGGACGAACGAGCCGCGCACCCTAGCGGGGAGCGCGGCTCGCGCCAAAGGTCGACGTGGAATCCGAGAGGGTCGGCTCAGTAGGTGCTGAACCGCAGGCTGAGCCCGTTGGTCAGCCGCAGGCCCGTGGGCTCGAACAACACCGCCTGGGTGTGGAAGGTCAGGCCGGCCCAGGAGGGCTCCATCGGGAGCTCGTGGCTGTGCTCGGCCATGGACCCGACCGTGGTCTCGTAGCTCGTGAAGAGCGTGGCGCCGCCGAAGCCAGTCAGCGCGATCAGGAGCTCGCCGCTCCCGAGGACCACCGGCGGATCCAGACGAGCGGGCGCGCCGAAGACCGCCGTGAGCACCGAGCTGCTCAGCGAGTTGCCCACGAGCGTCGTCCAGGTCTCGCCCAGGATCGGCTGGGTGACGGCTCCGTAGCACAGGCAGTTGACGCCCCCGCCGTTGAAGAGATCGGTCGTCGCGGGCTCCACGACGCGCCCCACGAGCAGCGCGCGGTCGAGGTCGTCGACCACCCCGTCGATGTTGATGTCGAAGACGCGCTCGGCGTAGCGCGAGGCGAAGCCCTGCAGCCGGTAGGCGTCGAACTCCGCGACGTCCGCCAGGTCGATCACGCCGCTGCCGTCGAAGTCTCCGCGCCGCGGAATGCGCTCGTCGTAGCAGAAGCGCGTCTTGAGGAACGCCAGGAACGTGTCCTGGACCCGCTCGTGGAACCGCATGCCGATCTGAGAGACCTGGCAGTAGCTCATGATCGTGCCCGCGTCCGGGCCCGAACCGTCCGAGCAGAGGATCTCCGGGTGGTAGGTGAACGTGTGTCCGGAACCCAGGACGTGCCCCGTCTCCTGCCCGTAGACGTACAGATCGAAGTTGTCCGAGCTCGTGTGCGTGAGCGGATACGGGAAGAAGCCCCGGATGCCGGTGTAGGCGAACGAGCGGTCGTCCTTGCAGACGTGGGGCCCGCGCGCGGAGGACGGACGCGGCCAGGCCGACAGCTTGTGCGCGAGGCCGCGCTCGATCCCGTTGACCGGGTTGCTGTCGGTGTTGAACCAGCGCTCCCAGCCACCCGGCGTTCCCTCCCAGGGATCGACGTCGTTCCAGATGCGCAGGTAGCCGTCCGGGATCAGGATCTCCAGGCCGATGTCGCGCCGGTTGAAGACGTTGATCGCGCCGGTCAGGAGCGTGGCGTAGTCGATCATGTCCTGGTCCGAGGCGAACGCCGCACGGC
>CAZDYS010000351.1:0-4786 GCA_964509445.1 uncultured Planctomycetaceae bacterium | reverse complement strand
CCTCGCTGCGGAACTACTGCTCGCTCCTCGCGCCGATCGCGGAGCAGGCTCTCGAGGGCGGTGAGGTCGGGGCCTTCGCCGACGTCCTGCGGCGCTACCGCGCCGACACCGACCTGCGCATCACCTTCGTCCGCCCCGACGGGACCGTCGTGGAGGACACGCACGAGCAGCCCGAGCTGATGGACAACCACGGCACGCGGGACGAGATCGTCGCCGCGGGGGCCGACGGCGTCGGCGTCAGCCGGCGGTTCAGCAGTACGACCCGCTTCGACATGCTCTACGTCGCGCAGGCGCTGCGGGACGGCGAGAACCTGCGCGGCTACGTGCGCGTGTCGCGGAGGATGTCCTTCGTGCAGCGCGAGCTCGCACGCGTGCGCAAGTCCGTGCTGGTCGGGACCGCGCTGGGATTCGTGGTCGCGGGGCTCCTGGGGCTCTACGTGGCGCGTCGCTTCACGGTTCCGCTCGCGGCCGTGACGCAGCAGGCGCAGAGTCTCCGCGCCGGTCGTCTGGACGCGCGCGTGAAGGTCGAGAAGCGCGACGAGATCGGCGTGCTGGCGGGCACGCTGCACCAGCTGGCGGAAGAGGTCACCCAACGGATCGCGCTGATCTCCCAGGACGACGCCCAGCTGCGCGCCATGCTCTCGAGCATGGTGGAGGGCGTCGTGGCCGTCGACGCGGAGGACCGGATCTCGTTCTGCAACCAGGCGGCACGCGTGAGCTTCGGCCTCGGGGAGGGACCGGTCGAGGGCAAGTCGCTGTGGGACTTCGCGCCGATCGACGACCTGCGCACGCTGCTGAGCGACGCGCGCTCCGGAACGGGGCCGAACCGCATCGTGCTCGAGCACGAGATCGCCGAGGAGGAGCACGCGCTCGCGGTCCACGCGGGGCCGTACTCCGGCGGAGGTCGTCGCGGAGTGGTGATCGTCTCCAGCGACATCACCGAGCTGCGTCGTCTCGAGCGCATTCGTCGCGACTTCGTCGCGAACGTCTCCCACGAGCTGAAGACGCCGCTCGCCGCCATCAAGGGATTCGTCGAGACTCTGCTGTCGGGTGCCCTGCACGACGACGAGCACAACGAGCGCTTCCTCGAGCGGATCGACGCGAACGTGAACCGCCTCAGCGAGCTCGTCTCGGACCTGTTGATGCTGGCGCGGGTCGAGGCCCAGGGGGACTACGTGGACACCGCCGAGGTCAGCTGGTTCGACGTGCTGGGCGAGGTCTCCCGTCGCAACGAGGAGGCCCTGGTGCGCAAGGGCATCGTCCTGGAGAAGGACGTCGACGAGGCGCACCTCGTGCTCGGGCACCGTCAGTCGATGGTCCAGATCCTCGAGAACCTGATCGACAACGCGGCCAAGTACACCTCCGAGGGCGTCATCCAGGTGGAGACGCGCGTGCGCGGCGACCGCTGCCTGCTGCGCGTCACGGACACCGGCGTCGGCATCCCGCCGGAGGACCTCTCGCGCGTGTTCGAGCGCTTCTACCGCGTCGACAAGGCCCGTTCGCGGGACGTCGGGGGGACCGGCCTCGGGCTCTCGATCGTCAAGAACCTCGTCTTGAAGATGAAAGGAGAGGTCCGGGTGGAGAGCGAGCTGGGGGTCGGGAGCACGTTCGAGGTCGAGCTGCCCCTGATCGCCTAGTCCGGGTCCGGAAGCAGACTTCGATGCCTTCGCCCCTTGGGGGTCCCGAGGATCCCGGATACGCTCCGCGCCTCCTCCCTCCGACCCTCCTCTGTATGCAACGGACTCTCTTCGCCGCCGGATGTCTCCTCCTCGGCGCCTGCTCGGTCACCCGAGAGGTGCGGCACGACGACGACCCCGAGGGTGCTCCGCACGTCCTCGTGCTCACCGAGGAGACGACCGAGCCGGTGGTGGTGGATCCGGCGGTCACGCAACCCCTCTCCCTCCCGCGAGAGGACGACGGCCCCTGGCGACTCGAGGAGGCGCTCGGAGCCCCGGACTGGTTGAGCCTCTCGATCGAACAGCGCTCCCGGTACGAAGGCTACAACCGAGACTTCCGCGCCTCTGCCACAGCCAACTCGACGCGGAGCGACGGCTACGTCTTGCGGACGCTGGTCGACCTGGCAGCGCGCGTGGACGCGTGGACCTTCCACGGCGAGTTCGTCGATTCGCGGACCTACGACTTCGCGGAGAACGCCCCGCTGAACACGGGCACGGTCAACGCGGTCGAGCTCCTGCAGGGATACGTCGGGTACACGCTGAGCGATCTCTTCGAGGAGGGAGACTCGCTCCAGGTGAAGGTCGGTCGGCAGACCATCGACACCGGGGGTCGACGGCTTGCCGCGCGCAACGGCTACCGCAACACGATCAACAACTTCGGCGGCATCTACGGAGACTTCCGGACGGCCGACGGGGATCGACTCGAGGCTTTCGCGGTCTTTCCGACCCGCCGCCTTCCGAACGATCGTGGCGAGATCCAGGACAACGAGGTCACGTTCGACGAGGAGCAGGAGGGGCAGTTCTTCTTCGCCCTCCACGGCACGACCAACGTCTACGAGGGCACGACCGGCGAGCTCTACGTCTACGGACTCGACGAACAGGACAAAGGCAGCATCGCTACGCGCGACCGTCACCTTTGGACCTTCGGCGCGCGGATGCTGAAGAAGCCTCAGCGCGGCAAGGCCTTCGCGGAATGGGAGTCGATGTACCAGATCGGCGAGTCGCGTTCGTCGAGCGGCTCGACGGCGGACCTCGACCACGAGGCCCACTACCACCACCTGTCGATCGGCTACCAGTTCGACGTGGAGTCGCGGTTCCAGATCGAAGGCCTGTTCGACTACGCGAGCGGAGACGATGACCCCACGGACGGGGAGAACAACCGCTTCGACACGCTCTTCGGACAGCGGCGGGACTACGGCTCGCCCGGCATCTTCGGCGCCTATGCGCGGGCGAACCTCATCTCGCCCGGTCTGCGCATCAAGTGGAAGCCGCTGGAAGGCACGAGCCTCTACCTCGCTCACCGGTTCAACTACCTCGCCTCCAAGCGCGACGCGTGGGTTCCCGGGGGACTGGTCGACCCGGACGGCAACTCCGGGCGTCACATCGGTGAGATGAGCGAGCTGCGCATCAAGCAGGACATCTTCCCGGAGAGCCTGCAGCTGCAGGGCGGGATGGTGTACCTGACCGAGGGGAGCTTCGTGGAGAACGCTCCGAACGCCACCGGGCAAGGCGATTCGGCCTATGTGTGGCTCGGCTGGACCTTCTGGATCTAGCCTTCCCCCGGCGCGTTCTCCGCGCCTCTACTTCTTCTTCGGGGCGTTCAGGTCCCAGTCGTAGTCGAGGTACTCGATCTTCGCGGAGTCCACGAACGCGTGCTCGCTCTCCGGTAGCCAGAGCTTGAGGTAGCCCCGGAGGCTCTTCCCGTCGCGGACGAAGTCCTCCTGAAACCACTTGAAGATGGAGGAGAGCCGCAGCCGCTTCTTGCCCTTGTCCAGCCGGTTGCGCGTCGTGTCGCGTACGAAGGCGCGCATCTGCTCGTCGAGCTGCTTCTCCAGGCGGTCGGCGACGAACGCTTCCGCGCGCAAGGGCGGGCAGCTCGCCGAGGCGCAGTTCACCGCAGCGTGCACGCGTGCGTCCTCGAAGCGCGGACGCAGGATCCCGTGCTCGATGTCGTTCAGGGAGAGCTCGTCCCGCTTCTTCTCCGGATGGTGCGCCTTCAGGGGAATGAACTCGTCGTCGAACACGCTCGACAGTCCGAGCCAGCCGTCCAGCTTGCGGATGCTCTCGAGCGGCAGGTTGTCGACGATCTTCTCGACCGTGAACGCGTTGTAGGCGTTGATCCAGAAGGCGTAGCGCTGGGACTCGGTCCAGCGCGCGAGCTCCTCGGGAGTCACGCTCGCCAGGCTCGCGAGGTAGGCGTCGAAGCCCTTGCGGGACTTGGCCAGCGCCGCGTAGTCGAAGGTGTCGCCTCGCACGTGCTTCGCCAGGATCGCGGTCCAGGCGGCGTGCTCGTGGTCGAAGGACGTCTCCTGCGCCTCGGTGTGGGCGGGCAGGGGCGGCAGGGCCGTGGCGGGAGCGGTCCCGAGCGGCAGGACGAGGAGGAGGGTGAGCGCGGCGCGGAGGTTCATGGCGAGCGTGGAGAGAGGGAGAACAGGCCGAGCGGGCTGCGTCGGAGGGGGCGACGATCCGGCGCCGGAGAGAGGGAGCGCCGTCGCCCGACTCGGCCGTTCGTCGCTACGGGACGCCCCGCGGGGCGTGACCGCGGAACCTCGCTAGTCGAGGTGGCCGCGATCGGAGTCGCCCATCTCGACGCCTCCGGACGGAAAGTACTCCTTCCAGCGACGGTCCACGAGCTTCGCGGTGTCCTCGTCGCACAGGAGCTCCTCGGGGTAAGGCTCCTTCATCCGGGCATCGATCACGATGGGCGGCGTGAAGGCGGGATGGTTGTGGATGAGCTCGACTTCCCGCGCGCTCACGTCGGAGGCCGGGTCGAACCGCGTGAAGGTCATCCACAGGAAGTTCGGCGCGCTCCTGGTCGCCCGCTCGACGTCGTCCGAGAGGATCACCAGCGGCCAGTCCCGTAGCTCGTCCAGCTTCGCGACGTGGGCGCCCAGGTCCGGCGCTTCGCCGTGCGGGGGGCCTTCCACGACCAGGCAGCCGTCCGTGAACACGCGCGCGTCGCGGAGCCCCGCGCCGAGCTGTCGGTCGAAGGCGTTCGGCAGGTCGCGGATCGGTTCCCCGAGCCCGAGCAGGACGCCCTTGCTGCCCTCGTTGATCTTCGGCCCGGCGTAGTCGAGCGAGTCCATCGCGAGGTTCGCGAACAGGAACAG
>CAZDYS010000350.1:0-4787 GCA_964509445.1 uncultured Planctomycetaceae bacterium | reverse complement strand
TGAGTCCCCGCGACCGGCCAGCTGCTGTCGAAGAGCGTGTTCGTGATCCTCCTGTCCGTGACGGTCCTCAACGGACTCGTCGCGGTCGTCATGCTGCGCAACACGTTCTCGGTCAAGGAGAGCGTCGAGGAGGCGCAGCGCGAGATCATCTCCGCGCGGGACCAGATCCTGCAGGAGCGCTGGGACACGGAGCTCGAGGTGGAAGGCATGCGCCAGCCGCTCGTGCCGCCCGACCCGGAGACGCACCCGATCTTCGAGCGTGCGAAGGAACAGATCACGAACGGGGAGTACACCGAGGCGCGGCAAGCCCTCTACTCGCTCCTGTCCGTCGTCGACCGGCTCGAGTCGTCGCAGCGCGAGATCGTCGAAGCGCGTGCACACTACCTGCTCGCCGAAGCGACCCACCTCGAGGCGCTCTCGCGCATGGAGGAGGGACGATGAAGGCGCTCGGTCTCCTCCTGCCCCTCCTGCTCGCGGCTCCCGTCGGAGCGCAGCGCTTCGACAGCGTGGACGAGCTCGTCCGGCCTGCCCGCGTGCGCCGGATCGAGAGCGAGGGTCGCGAGTGGTACGACGTCCGGGCCCAGAACGCCCAGGCGCTCGTGCTCCTGCGGGAGATCGGCCGCGCGGCGGACCGCGAGCTGTACGGGCTCGAGCACCTCTCGCGCTCGACGCTCGTCACGGTCGAGCTGGAGCGCCGCCCGCTCGAGCAAGTGCTCGAGTTCCTCCTCGGCTCGCTGGGACTGCGCTTCGAGCTGCAGGGACGCACCGTCATCCGCGTGGTCGGCGACGGTCCGGAGAGCATCACCGAACACATCGACGTCGCGACCGCGTCCTGGATGCGCGCCTCGCGACGCTTCCCCGACCATCCCGCGGCCCCCGAGGCGCGACTCGCCATCGGCGAGCTGGCCGAGGCCCGCGGCCTGCTGGGCGCCGCCCGCACGAACTACCTCACCCTCGTCGAGGACTATCCGCGCGCCGCCGTCGTCGGCGAGGCCTACATGCGGGCGGGCCGCATCTCCGCGTCGATGGGACAGTGGGGCGAAGCCGCGCAGTACTTCCGCACGCTCGCCAACATGACCGAGCGACCCGAGTACGCCGCAACCGCGCGACTCGAGTGGGCGCGGTCCATGATCGCCCAGGGAGACGCCCAATCCGCGCTCTACGTGGTCAACGCGCTGGAGACCGAGTACCCGGCGAACGACGTCACGGAGACGACCGCGCGCCGCCTGGTCAAGGCGCGCGCCTACAACGAGCTGGCGCGCTACATGGAAGCGCTCCAGGAGATCGACCAGGCCGACGGCGACTTCGACAGCTTCGGTGCCTGGGAAGCGCTCCACATCCGTGCCGTCGCGCTCGAAGGCGTCGGACTCCCCGCCGAGGCGGCGCGTGCGTGGCTGCTCTACGCTCGCGAGGCCAAGGGTGAGGACCGCAAGCTCGCTTACACCGAAGCGGCGCGTCTCTCGCTGACGGCGGAGGACGAGCTGGCCGTACTGTTCATCGTGCAGCAGTCCGAGCTCTCGGAGTCCGGAGCCGACCTCGAGAGCTTCGAGCGGACCGCACGCGAGCGACTCGGCCTGGCCATCGAAGGCGAGGCTGCGAGCACCGAGGACCGGATTCACCGCGCCGAGCAATGGCTCGAGGAGGGCGACCCCTCCTCCGCGGGCGCCGTGTTCCAGTCGCTGTTCCTCGGGCGCGGCGCGCTCCCGGAGGACCTCGGCGCGCGCGTTTGCGTGGGCTGGGCTCGCTGCCTGGAAGCCCAGGGAGGTCTCGCTCCGGCGATCGAGCTCCTGCGCGAGGTCCGTCCCGAGTTCACCGAGGCCGAAGCGCGCCAGCGCATCGATCTCGGCGCAGCTTCCCTCTTCGAGAGCAACCAGCGCTTCGACGACGCGATCGAGGCCTACCAGGGGAACTACGCACAGCCATGATGAAGTTCCAAACCGCCCTCGTCAGCGGTCTCACCGCGGCGCTCGTGGTCCCCGGAGCCGTCCTGGGACAGGACGAGGTCTCCGCGCTCGAGAACGCGCTCTCCGGAACCGTTCGCGCCATCGAGGTGCTGAGCGGACTCGAGACGCAGCTCGACCAGGACCCGGTCGCGACCGTGCCGCTCCTCATCGCGGCCACGGAAGAGCCCGGCATGACCGACGACACACTGGACGAGCGTCTGAACTCGCTCCGCAGCCAGGTGAGCCTCCTGCGCATGGAGCTCGACGCGATCGAGAGCCCGATGGCCGGGGATCCGCAGACCGCCACCGGCGGAGCACCGGTCGGGACCGCCCCGACGACCGGCCTTCCGCCGCAGGCGCCGCGAGCGAACGACCCGCTCGCGAACGCTGCCGGAGCTCAGGCGCCCTACGTCTCCACCGGCCTGGACCCGGCGCTGATGGCCCGGATCCGTCAGCGCGCCAACGGCACGTCCACGACGCCGCAGACGCAGACGGGTGGCGAAGGCTCGTCCGAAGACAAGGCCGCCGCCCCGAAGATCGGCACCTACAGCGCCGACCCGCTCGGCCAGGCGCGCGCCAGCTACAACGCCGGTCGCTACGAGGACGGCATCACGATCCTGAGCGGTCGCACCGACGTGAAGTCGCGCTACTGGACCGCTCGCTGCCTCACGCGCCTCGGACGCTACGGCGAGGCGATCCCGATCCTCGAGGACATCACGAAGCAGGCCGGCGACTCCTACGAGGGCCGTCGTGCACAGACCGACCTCGAGTTCGCGCGCTGGAAGCGCGACTTCGAGCAGAAGCTGCCGGACGGACTGCGCAAGGAGCCCAGCGACCGATGAGCACCCAGGCGACCCAGAACGTCCCCCTGGACACCGAGGAGCTGCGCCGTGCGGTGCTCGAGTTCCCGATCGTCCTGGAGCGGTTGCAGAAGAGCTACTCCGAGCTCGAGGTCCGCGCCCAGCACGTGGAAGACGAGCTCTGCCGCAAGGTCGAGGAGCTCGACGAGGTCCGCAGTCACCTCGAGGCCGTCCTCGAGTCCCTGCCCTGCGGCGTCGTCGTGCGCAACGCGGACGGCGGCATCGTTCGCGTGAACGCGGCGGCCGAGGCTCTCCTGGGCTGTTCCGAGGAACGGCTGCAGGCCCTGGGCGACCACGAGGCCCTGGAGGGCGCGAACGCCGACGGCGAACCGCGCGAGGTCCTCGGAGCTCGCGGCCAGCGTCAGGTCCTCGCGTCCCACTCGTCCTCCGTCCACCGGGCGAGCGGGGAGGTCGACGGCTCCGTGGAGATCCTCGAGGACCACACCGAGCGCGCGGAGATGACCGAACGCCTGCACGCGGCGGACAAGATGGCCGCCCTCGGCACGATGGCCGCGGGCATCGCCCACGAGATCCGTAACCCGCTCAACGCGGTGAAGGGCTTCGCCGCCCTGCTCCGCGAGCGCCCGCGCGAGGACGAGAAGGCGCGCCGGTGGTGCAGGTTGATCGAGGACGCGACGTCCGAGGCCGACGCGATCATCGAGAGCATGCTCTCGTTCGGCAGCCCCGAGCGGCTGCGCCTCGAGCGCATCGACGGCAGCGAGCTCGTCACGGGCGCTTTCCGCCTCTCGGTGCCGCCCGAGCTGCACCCGAGTCGGGTCACCTTCGAGTCCGACGTCGAGGCCTTCCGTGCGGACCACATCAAGCTCCGTCAGGCGCTCCGCAACCTGGTCTCGAACGCCATCGAGGCTCAGCAGGCCGCGCGCATCGAGCCGCGCGTGCACGTCAAGCTCACGCGGGAAGACGACGACGTCGTCCTGCGCGTCAGCGATGCCGGTCCCGGCGTCGCGCCCCAGGTCCGTTCGCGGATCTTCGATCCCTTCTTCACGGACCATCCCGACGGCACCGGACTCGGTCTGGCGCTGGTCTCCACCATCGTGCGACTGCACGGCGGCAGCGTTCGGGTCCTTCCGGAGCCGTCCGATCTCGGCGGCGCCGACTTCGTCATCCGTATCCCCTTTCAGCCGGTGGATCCGGCTGTGATCCACCCCCAGCCTTCGGAGGGCTGACCCTGATGTCCATCCAACGAGTCCTCGTCGTCGACGACGATTCCTTCTCCCGCGAGTTCCTCACCGAAGCCGCGCGCTCGCTCGGAGTCCAGACGACTTCGTGCAGCAACGGTGAAGAGGCTCTCGAGCAAGCGCGGGCGAACAGCTTCGACCTCGTGTTCACCGACCTGCGGATGCCCGGCATGAACGGTGTCGAACTCGTCCGTCGGATGAACCAGGAGTTCCCCGAGCTCCCGGTCGTCGTCGTCACGGCGCACGGAACGGTCGAGACGGCCGTCGACGCGATGAAGCAGGGTGCCGCGGACTTCCTCGTGAAGCCCTGCACGCCCGACACGATCGAAGTCGTGCTCAACCGCGTCGAGCGCACGTCTCGCCTGGAGCGCGAGAACGAGTACCTGCGCGCCGAGGTCTCGGCCGACCACTCCTCGGTCATGATCGCCGAGTCCCGTCAGATGACGGACCTCCTGAAGACCGCCGAGCGCGTCGCGTCGTCCAAGGGCACGGTCCTGATCACGGGCGAGAGCGGTACGGGCAAGGAGCGCATCGCGCACTACATCCACCAGCACAGCCAACGGTCCGGCGCTCCGTTCATCCGCGTGAACTGCGCCGCTGTGTCGGAGCAGCTGCTCGAGTCCGAGCTCTTCAGCCACGAGCGCGGTGCCTTCACCGGCGCGCACAAGCGCCGCGAGGGACGCTTCGAGCTCGCGGACGGAGGCACGCTCCTCCTGGACGAGATCGGTGAGATCTCGCCGGCGCTCCAGACGAAGCTCCTGAGCGTCGTGTAGGGAAAGAGTGTA
>CAZDYS010000349.1:0-4788 GCA_964509445.1 uncultured Planctomycetaceae bacterium | reverse complement strand
GTCCTGGAGGCCGCGCCGGACCACGTGGAGGCCTTCGAGGGGGTCTCCCCCGGCCCCGCGCGCTTCGCGCTCGAGACCGCGGGACTCGGTCTGCGGGCGGCGCTGGTCACGCTGCTCGGACTCCTGTTGTGGCCCCTCGTCCCGCTCTTCCCGGGAGGCTCCTCGTGACGGACGTCCTCGTCGTCGGGTCCGGAGCGGGAGCGGTCCACGCCGCCTGGCCGCTCGTCGAGGCCGGCCTGCGGGTGACCATGCTGGACGTCGGCAACCGCGACCTGCACTACGCTCCGCTGATCCCCGAACGCCCGTGGTCCGAGCTGCGCCGCACCGACGACCAGCAGCACCGCTACTTCCTCGGCGACCGCTTCGAGGGTATCGGGTTCGGCGGCGTGCAGGTGGGCGCACAGCTCACGCCGCCGCGCATGTTCGTCGCCCGCGACGCCGCCGAGCGCATGCCGGTCGCGTCGAGCACCTTCCAGGTCACCGAGAGCCTCGCCCGCGGAGGCCTGTCCGCGGGCTGGGGCGCGGGCGTGTTCCCCTTCGACGACGAGGACCTCGCCGGCACGCCCTTCACGCGTCGCTCTCTCGCGCTGCACACCGCACGCGTGACCGAGCGCATCGGCGTCAGCGGAGCGAAGGACGACCTGGAGGAGGACCTCGGACCGAGCGAAGCCCTCCTACCGGCGCTCGAGCTCGACGGTTCCGCCGAGCAAGTGCTCGAACGCTACGTCGCGCGTCGCTCCGCCTTCCACGCAGCGGGCCTGAGGCTCGGCCGGACGCGCCTCGCCGCTTGCTCGGTGGAGCACCGTGGACGCGGCCCGCATCCCCTGCTCGACATGGACTTCTGGTCGGACGCGCGCCGTGGCGTGTACCGCGCGGGCTGGACCCTCGCGGAGCTCGGCGAGTTCGAGAACTTCCGTCTCCTGGAAGGCCGCTTCGTCACCCGCTTCGAGGAGAACGCCGGCGGCGTTCGCGTGACCGCGACCTGCGACGGCGCCTCCGAGACGCACGAAGGACGCGCGCTGGTCCTCGCCGCAGGGGCGCTCGGCAGCGCCCGGATCGCGCTCCGCTCGCTCGCCGGCCCGGAAGCCGCCGTCCCCGTCCTGTGCAATCCCTACACCTACGCGCCCGTCCTCAACACGGGGATGCTCGGGGTCCCTGCGAAGGACCGGCGGCACAGCCTGGCTCAGCTCACGGCTGTCTTCCGACCGGGGGGCGGAGAGCCGCCGGTCCTCGCCCAGCTCTACTCCTACCGCTCCCTGCTCCTGTTCAAGCTGGTCAAGGAGCTGCCGCTCCCGCACCGCGAGGCCATCGCCCTCCTGCGACGACTGCAGCCGGTCCTCGGGATCCTCGGGATCCACCACGCGGACGCTCCGACGCCGGACAAGCGCGCGCGCCTCCTGCCGGCGAGCGCGGACGCGCCGGAGCGCCTGGAGATCGAGTATCGCGCCGACCCCGCGCTCGAGCGGCGCCAGCGGCGGACGGAGACGCGCCTTTTGCGCCTGTTCCGGAAGCTCGGCTGCTGGAGCCTCCGACGCGTGCGGCCCGGACACGGCGCGAACATCCACTACGCGGGAACGCTGCCCTGGTCGCGGAGCGAAGACGCTCTCACGACGGACGACGACGGGCGCCTGCGGGGCGCGCCGCGGGTCGTGTTGGCGGACGGCGCGGTCTTTCCGCGACTGCCCGCGAAGGGACTCACGTTCACCCTCATGGCGAACGCCGACCGGGTCGGTTCGCGCCTCGCGGAGCGACTGCTTCCCTGAGGAGAGTCGAGGCGGTCAGGAGCCCTCGTCGGCTGCCGTGTCCTCCTGCTGCGCCGCCTGCAGCTCGAGCGACCGGGACAGCTCCTCCGCGGCGCGCTCGACCTCGCCCAGACGATCGAGCAGCGTGGCCCGGTTGCGGTGGATCCACCAGGTGTCCGGGTAGAGCGGTTCGAGGCGCTCGAGGAACGCGAGCCCCGCGCGCGAACGCTCCGGAGAGAACGCGCCCTGAGCGGTCGTGACGAAGAACGGACCGAGGACCTGCAGGATGCTCGCGGTCGCCCCGTCACGGTCCAGCCGGACGCAGTTCTGGAACGCCTCGAAGCTCGCTTCGGGCTGGAGGAGTCCCGCTTCCGCGATCGCCAGCCCGCGCCAGTTCGCGAAGTGCTCGAGGCTGCGAGGCAGACTCGCGCGAAAGTCCTCCGCTGCACCGACGTAGTCCTTCTCCTCGAGCCGGAAGGCGCCGCGGTGCGTCAAGGCGGTGCCGCTGAAGACGTCGTAGTCGACCGCCCGCTCGAAGTGCTCGCGCGCTTTCGCGCGGTCGCCGAGCTCCTGGTACACGACGCCCAGGTTGACGTGCGTGACGTGCCAGTAGGGCCGCGTGTCGAGCGAGCGCTCGTAGTGCTCGAGCGCGACCTCGTAGTCCCCGGCCTGCATCCGCTCCCGCCCGTAGTTCAGGTGCGCGCGGTGGTGCGGACGCTTCGCCAGCACGTCGGACCAGAAGCGCTCGCGCGAGGTGAACACCTGATTACGCTCCTGGGTCGCGAGCGCGAGCCCGGCGACGAGCAGCGCTGCAGCGCCCGCCGCGCTCGCCCGGAACGCGAGGGATCGGGAGAGGGCGGACACCCCCTCCACCAGGAGCAGCGTGAGCGCGATGGAGAGCACGCCCATCGGGAGGTAGGCGCGGTGCTCGTTGACCATCTCCGCGAGCGGCAGGAACGACGACGTGGGACTCAGCAGGGCATAGGAGGCGATGCCGAGCACCGTCAGCTCGGGACGCCGGCGCCAGCAGGCGAGGAGCGCCAGCACCACTAGCGCGAGCGCGCCGGCCGCGGCGAGGAACGCGGGATCCGTGACGTTCTGCACCACGGGATAGGCGCCGTCGTCCGCGATGAGCTCCACGCACAGGAACCAGCGGCCGACGTAGTGCCACAGCGCGGTCACCTGCGTCAGCCCGTAGGCGACCGGGCCGACCCCGGCGTCCTGACGAGCGTCCGCGTAGTCGAAGGGCGCCATCACCTGCTGGCGGAGCACGAAGTAGCCCGCGGTCACGAGGAGCGCCGGCCACAGCCGTCGCCACGTCGGTCCACGCAGCGCCGCCGCGAGGTCCACCAGGAAGCCGCGCCGCTGCCGCGCAGCGAGGGCCTGCCCCCACACGTCGAACAGCACGAAGACCCCCAGGCAGGCGACCGCCTCGACCTTGCTCAGGAGCCCCAGCAAGAGGAACAGGGCCGCGAGCCAGGCCGGCTTGCCCGCGCGCGGGTGATCCACCGGCACGAGGTACGCGTGCAGCGCGCACAGGACCCACAGGGCCGTGAGGAGCGAGGAGCGCGCCGAGACGTAGTTCACCACGCCGCTCGCCGCCGGATGGACGGCGAAGACGAGCGCGCTGAGGAAGGCGGTCGCGAAGGCGACCCCCCGCGCGCGCCCGGCCCGGGACGCGAGGCGCCAGGCGAGCGCGAAGAGAGCGACCGTCACGCACGCGTGCAGGAGCATCTGCGTGCGATGGAAGGCGGGCATCCGCGGAACCTCGCCCCCGGCGTCCAGCGCATAGCTCCAGGTCAAGAGCGGACGGTAGTCGACGTTGGAGCGCAGGCTCGTGAAGGTGCCCGGATCGCGGAAGAACGAGAGCGGGTCGGAGAGGTTCCGGATGGCGAGGTTCGACTCGACCACGTGGCGGCTGTCGAGCAGGAACGGGTGTTCGCTCAGGTCGGCGTAGAGCCAGGGGACCGCTGCACACAGGACGAGCAGCCCGAGGACGATCCCGATCCTGCTAGCCACCGTAGGCCTCCTCCAGCCGAGCGACCATCGCCGGCGTCACCGCTCCGATCGCCGGACCGCCCATCAGGTCGTCGAGCAACCCCGTCCACTCCACGAGCACGGCCCCGAAGGGTCCGTGCGGGTCGCCCTCGAAGCCACGCAGGTACGCGTCCTGGAACCCCAAGAGGTGCCCGAGCTCGTGGGCGAGCACGCGCGGCGCGACCGGCGCGGGACCGAGCCGGATCGATCGCCCCACGAGGGAGTGCAGGCTGGCGGCCCCGGTCGTCACCACCAGCGCATCGGGCGGGAAGCGCTCGACGTGGCGGTCCAGGTCCAGGAGGCTCTCCCGCGCGGGCGCGCCCTCGGGGTAGAGCTCGGCGGTCGCCACCACCTTCCAGCGAAGCTCGAGCCTGAGGCCGGCCGCGCGCATCGCCTCGGCGCCGTTCCAGTGCAGCTCGACGGCCTCGTCGAAGGCCGTCAGGAACGCGCGGTCCGCGACGTCCGTCGTGAGCTCCAGGGCCAGCACGCGCTGTCCGGAGGCGTCTCGCTCGATCGCGAGTCCCGCTGTGCTCCGGAACGGAGCGAGCTCGCGACGAAGCGCGTCCTCGAGCTCCTGCGCGCGCGCCGCCTCGCCCGCGTCCCGCGCGGCGATCCACTCCCGGACGCGCTCGATCTGTTCGTTGCGCTGCGCGAAGGCCTCCGCGTCCACGAGCGTGCGCGGCTGCCAGAACTCCTGGTACGCGAGGTGGTCACGCAGACTGCGCTGCCGCACCGCGATCCGCGCGTGCTCCGCCGTGGCGAACGCGAGGTCCAGCTCCGGATCGTCCTCGGCGCGCGCGGCGAGGACGGCGGCGTCCCGAAAGGCCAGCGAGTAGGCCCAGCTGATCTCCTCCAGCGAGTAGCGCGTCTCGCGCGGTCGCGGAGTCCGCGCGGGCTCGTCCGCGACCCGCTCGGGAACGACTCCGTAGCCGCGCGGCCTGGGCGCGGTCGTCTCCGTGCGGAGGCGCTCGACCAGCTCCGGTGCCTCCTCCCGCGCGCGGGAGAGCAG
>CAZDYS010000348.1:0-4796 GCA_964509445.1 uncultured Planctomycetaceae bacterium | reverse complement strand
CCCGGCCAGCGCGGCGCCGCGCAGCATGTCCGCCCGTGCCGCGAGGTCCTCACCGTCCTCGAGCACGCGCCCGAAGGCCGGAGCCAGGAGCGCGAAGGCGCGCAGGGCGAAGGCCGCGGAGAGCTCCGTGCGGGCGTTCGTGACGCAGGTCTCGACCGCGTGGCCGATCGCGTCGAGGCCGGTGATCGCGGTGACGTGCCGCGGCATGGTGGTCGTCAGCTCCGGGTACAGGAAGGCGAACCTGGGCGCGGCGGCGGGGTCGCCGCAGGCCATCTTGCGGTGCGTCTCGGCGTCCGCGATCAGCGCGTAGGACTGCACCTCGCTGCCGGTGCCGGCGGTCGTGGGGACCGCGATCATCGGGAGCAGCGGCGCGGTCGCCTTGTTCGAGCCCCAGAAGTCCTGCATGCGTCCGCCACAGCAGTGCACGAGGTTGATGCCCTTCGCGACGTCGATCGCGCTGCCGCCACCGAACCCCACCAGCACGTCCGGGTGGAACGAACGCGCCAGCGCGACGCCGCGATTCACGTCGTCCGTGGTCGGGTTCTCCTGCACGTCGTCGAGGACCTCGACCCTGCCTCCACAGCCCCGTAGCACCTGCTCCGCAACTCCCGCCCAGCGCGCCTGGACGAGACCGGGAGTCGTGACCATGAGGACGTTCGCTCCCTTCCCGACGAGTTGCTGGACGAGCTGCTGGAGTTCAAGGAACCCGGGTCCGCTGTGCTCGACCACGCGCGTCCTCTCGGACCGCGCGAACAGCTCCTCGGTCGCGCTCACTACCAGGCCGCGGCCTGCTGGAACGCGCGGCGCGCGTAGAGGAACTCGAACAGGTTGCCCTCGTGCGGCTGGTCCCACTCGACCTTCGAGGTGGGCAGCGGACCGAGGTTCAACCGGTGGATGTCGCCGGAGCTGGTCAGCTCGCGCACGAAGCCCTCGTCCCGCGTGATCGCCGTGACGACCAGGGACGGGCCGATGCTCGCGAGCATGTCCGCCTGCGGAACCTCGACGACACTGGTGAACGGGAACAGGAACTCGGTGTTCGCGAGCCCGTGGTCGAGCGAGTTGCAGCGCACCACGGTGGGAAGGAGATAGGTCGCGCCGTCCTGCTCCACGCGCCGGGGCGAGCCGCCTCGCGCGGCCAGGCTCAGGTCTCTGGCGCCGCTCGCCAGTCCGGCATCGATCGCCGCGTCCATGCGCTCGGCGAAGGCCGGGTTCGCGAAGGCCGCCAGCGTCGCCTCGGGGTCGTCGAAGGCGCGCGGGGTGATCGCGGTCATGCGCTCGGCCAGCGCCTCCGCGATCGCGTCCCCGTGGCGCGGCACGAACAGCGCCGAGGAGTTCACGCAGGAACGCCCGCCGTTGGCCGCGACGGAGGCGACGATCACGTCGAGGTAGCTCTCCCAGTCGTCCACGACGTCCTCGCCGAGCAGCACCTTGCTGCGCCCTGGACCGTGGATCTCGATGCGGGGGTCGCCGGCGTACTTCTGCGTCACGCTGACGTCGCCGAACAGGAGCGAGCGCTCGCAGCTGTCCAGGAGCGTCGCGCCGCCCTCGTGGTCGGTCGGGTAGAGGCTGAAGGCCTCGGGCGGGAACCCGGCGGCCATCATCGCGCGGGCGATGCGCATCGGCGTCCAGGGCTCTTCGCGCCCGGGCTTGAGCGCGAGCGGGACGCCGAGCGCGATCGACGGGATCCAGAGCGAGTGCACGCCGGGCGAGTTGCTCGGGAGGATGGCCCCCAGCGCGTCCGCAGACGGCGTGTACCAGACGCCGACGCCGCCGTGCTCCCCGGTCCCCGTGTCCAGCACGTTCGGGTCCATGCCGCGCGTGAGGCCCGCGAGGATCGTCGGCATCTCGCGCAGGACGAGCGCGTTCTTCTGCATGTTCGCACGGCACAAGGCGTGCGGCAGCCCCGTCGTGGAGTGCAGCGCGTCGACGTACTCGTCGACCGTCTGCGTCTGGTCGCCCGCCACCGGCAGGGTGTCCTCCAGGAAGATCCTGGCGGCCGCCTGACAGCGTTCGATCCGCTCGGCGATCGGCATCGCCCGCAGCGTCGCCGCGTGCCGATGGGCCTTCTTCAGGTCGCGCCGGATGATCCCGGCGTTCGCCTGCGAGACGACCGCGACGGGCTCCTTGGTGCGGTGGTGCCGCAGCTCGACCGTGTCCAGGCTGTCGTATTCCTTGCCGGCGCGCAGGACGCAGAAACGCGGGAGGTCTGCCATCTCAGTAGACCCCCTCGACGATCTTCTCCTCGTTCGCCCCGAACGGGCGCACCTCGGCCACGCCGTCCCAGGCGAACTCGTCGCAGGGCGCGCAGCGCTTGGCCTCGTCGCGCTCGAGGAAGCGCGGCAGGAACAGCTCCTTCGTGAGGGTGGTCAGCTCCACGCGACCCCAGGTCTCGTGCTCGACGAGCTTGCGGCTGTCCGCCGGATCGGTCACGCGCAGCACGGCGCGCGGCTGCGGTGCGTAGTAGGTCACCGAGTAGTCGTCGGCCGCGAAGTCCTTCTTGTGGCACGCGAGACCCATCAGGGTGTTGCCGTAGGTCGGCACGAAGCCGACCTCGTCCTCGAGGATCTCCTCGCACAGGAAGCGCACGGTCTGCGGCGACATCTCCGTGCCTCCGCAGAACACGCCCTTGATGCCCGACTCGGGGATCGAGATCTGGTCGCCGAGCGACTCGAGCAGCCGCGGCGTGGTGAACAGCGCGTCCACCTTGCGGTTCTTCAGGATCAGGAGCGCCTGGTCGACCACGTGCTCCATGTAGGCCTTCGCCTGGTCGTGCTGGCCGCTCGCGATCAGCTTCTTCACCCAGCGCGGGTCGAGGTCGACGAAGTAGCAGGAGGAGCCGCGGTGGTTCGCCAGGTGCTCGATCGCCAGGCGCAGACGGCGCGGACCGGTCGGGCCGACCATCAGCCAGTAGCCACCGCGCGGGAAGTGCGCGTCGTCGAGGCGATCGGAGAACTCCTCGTAGTCGTGCTTGTAGTCCTCCCAGCCGATGCGCTGCTTCGGCATCCCCGTGGTGCCGCCGGTCTCGAAGATCGTGAACGGCCGTCCCGCGTAGGCGCGCGGGATCCACAGCTCGTGCGGGTCCTTGCGCAGACGCTCTCCGTCGAAGTTGTCGAAGCGCTCGATGAGGTCCGCGAAGGAGCGCACCTCCTCGGCCGGGTTCCAGCCGGCCTCCTCGGCGTAGTTCAGCCAGACTGGGGTGCCGGTGTCCGGGGAGAAGTGCCAGGAAACGATCTCGCGCACGTGCGCGTCGAGCGCCTCCTGCGCCTGGGCCATCGAATCGCTCATCTTTGTCAGCTTCCGTTCGTCTTGACCTGGAACCGCTCGACGTGGTCGGCGGGCATCGCGGGGGTGATCAGCGACACGAGCACGAGCGCGGCCGTCGAAGCGGCGATCATCAGCGTCACGGGCATCATGTCGAGGACCAGGAAGTCCCCCTCGAGCGGCGTGTCCTCGAGGGTGGGTTTGACCAGGCCTTCGTAGAAGAGGGCTCCCCAGACGACGACGGTCGTCAAAATCGACGCGATCGCCCCCTGTTTCGTCACGCGCTTCCAGTAGATCGCCGCGAACACGACCGGGAACAGGCTCGCGAAGCCGCTGAAGCACCAGACCGCGAGGTCGAAGATCTTCGGCGGCGGGAAGAGCGACAGCACGTACGTCAAGGCCACGATCACGACGATGAACCCGCGCCCCAGGAGGACCTGGGCCCTGTCGTCGAAGCGGTTCTTGCCGGCGACGTGCAGCACGACGTCCTGGGTGAACATCGTTCCCAGGCACACGAACTGCGAGTCGAGCGAGGACATGATCGCGGCGAGGATGCCGGCGGTCAGGAGCCCGGTCAGGTAGGGGTTGTCGAGGACGACCTTCACCACCTGCGGCAGGATCGCGTTCGGGTTGCCGCCGGGCGGCTCGATGCCCTGCCCCACGGCCCAGATCCCGATCAGGATGCAGGGCACCCACACGATCATGATGAACAGCGGGTGCGCGATCGCGGTCAGCCGGAAGGTCTTCGCGTTCTTGGCCGTCAGCCAGTGCTGGAACAGGTGCGGGAACATCCCGACCGAGAGCGGCACGAACGCGTAGGTCAGGAACTGCAGGTACCCGATCTTGTCCCGGCGCACGTGCTCCGGGGCCACTTCGACGACCTTCGCGGTCGCCGCCTCCAGACCGCCGAGCTCGCCGGAGATCAGGAAGAACGCGATCAGCCCGGTGATCATGAACACGATCGTCTGGAACGCGTTCGCCCAGGCCGCCGAGCGCAGTCCGCCAGCGAAGATGTAGAAGAGCACGACCGTGCAGACCACGAGGCCCGTGACCCAGGGCGGCACCGCGCCGGCGAACAGGACCTTGCCGTTCGGCAGGACGGTCCCGGCGAAGGTCTCCGGGAACATGCCCACCGTCACGCCGCGCACCACGGACCCCGCGCCGAGGATCCCGATCAACAGGTACGGGATCACGAGCACGACCAGGATCGGGAACAGGAGGTATCCGATCAGGTTCGACTGGTAGCGCGCGCGGAAGAACTGGATCTGCGTGAGGAACCCTTGGCGCTTGCCGATGGCCCACAGCTTGATCCCGACGGTGAAGAACACCAGCGAGTGCAGGATGCCCGAGCTCGACGCCATCAGGCCGTAGACGCCGGTGCCGAGCTCGTAGGCCTTGCCCGTGGACCCCACCAGCGCGAAGGCCGTCATGGTCGTGCCGAACACGCTCATCAGGAGCAGGAACGGCCCGATCGAGCGCTCGGCGACGAAGTAGTCGCTGCTCGTCCCGCGGAACAGGCGGCTGGAGAAGACCCC
>CAZDYS010000347.1:0-4801 GCA_964509445.1 uncultured Planctomycetaceae bacterium | reverse complement strand
GCTAGCAGCCGACGAGCAACATCTGCGCGGCGCAGGCGCTCCGGGCCGTGCTCGCCGGGTTCTACGCCGTCTACCACGTCCCCGACGTCCTGCGTCGCATCGCCGAGCGCGTGCACGGGCTCGCGGCCCTGACCGCCGCCGGGCTGCGCGAGCTCGGGCTCGACCTCGGCACCGACCCGTTCTTCGACACCCTGAGCGTCTCCCTCGGGGACCGGTCGGCGAGCGAGCTCCTCGCCGCCGCGCGGGAGCGCCGCTTCAACCTGCGCCCGCTCGACGACCACACGGTCGGCATCGCGCTCGACGAGCCGAGCACCGTCGAGGACGTGGCCGAGCTGCTGGCGGTCTTCGCCGCCTTCGTCGGCAGCCCCTCGCCCGACGTGGAGACGCTCGCGGCCGGGCTCGAGCCCCACTTCGCCGCGCCGCACGCACGGACCTCGACCTACCTCGAGCACCCGGTCTTCCACCGCTACCACGCGGAGCACGAGATGCTGCGCTACATCAAGCGTCTGGAGGCTCGCGACCTGTCGCTCACGACGTCGATGATCCCGCTGGGCTCCTGCACCATGAAGCTCAACGCGACGAGCGAGATGGTGCCCGTGACCTGGCCGACCTTCGGCCGCCTGCACCCGTTCGCCCCGGTGGAGCAGACCGAGGGGTACCAGGAGCTCTTCCGCGAGCTCGAGCGGGACCTCGCGGAGATCACCGGCTTCCACGCGGTCTCGCTGCAGCCGAACGCCGGCGCCCAGGGCGAGTACGCGGGGCTGCTCGTCATTCGCGCCTACCACCAGTCGCGAGGAGAGTCCGAGCGCGACGTCTGCCTCATCCCCGTGTCCGCCCACGGCACGAACCCGGCCAGCGCGATCCTCGCCGGCATGCGCGTGGTCGTCGTGGCCTGTGACGACGCGGGCAACATCGACCTCGACGACCTCCGGGCGAAGGCCGAGCAGAACGCGGATCGACTGGCCGCGCTGATGGTCACCTACCCGTCCACGCACGGCGTGTTCGAGGAGGCCATCCGCGAGGTCTGCGAGACCGTGCACCAGCACGGCGGACAGGTGTACCTCGACGGCGCGAACATGAACGCGCAGGTCGGGCTCTGCCGCCCCGGCGACTTCGGCGCGGACGTGTGCCACCTGAACCTGCACAAGACCTTCGCGATCCCCCACGGGGGCGGAGGTCCGGGCATCGGCCCGATCGGCGTGGCGGAGCACCTCGCGGCCTTCCTCCCGGGGCACCCCTCGCTACCCCAGCGCGACGGCGCGATCGGACCGGTCGCCGCCGCGCCCTTCGGCTCCGCGAGCATCCTCCCGATCAGCTTCAGCTACATCCGACTGCTCGGACGCACGGGGCTGAAGCGCTCCACCGAGATCGCGATCCTCAGCGCCAACTACATGGCGCACCGGCTGGGCGAGCACTACCCCGTGCTCTACCGCGGCGCCCAGGGCATGTGCGCGCACGAGTTCATCCTCGACCTGCGCCCCTTCGAGAAGACGGCCGGCGTCGTGGCCGAGGACGTGGCGAAGCGCCTGATGGACTACGGGTTCCACGCGCCGACGATGTCCTTCCCCGTCGCCGGCACGCTGATGATCGAGCCGACGGAGTCGGAGTCGAAGGAGGAGCTCGACCGACTCTGCGACGCGCTCGTCTCCATCCGCGCGGAGATCCGCGCGGTCGAGGAGGAGCGCTGGCCGCGCGAGGACAACCCGCTGAAGAACGCTCCCCACACGTCGGAGGTGCTGACCGCGGAGACCTGGGAGCATCCCTACTCGCGCGCGGTCGCCGCGTTCCCCGCTCCCTGGACCCGGGCGCACAAGTTCTGGCCGTCCGTCGGGCGGATCGACAACGGCTACGGGGACCGCAACCTCATCTGCACCTGTCCGCCGATCGAGAGCTACGCGGCGAACGAGAGCGAGGAGACGTCGGAGCTGGCTCCGACTCCTCCACCAACCGCGCGCGCCAAGCCCGCGCGGGACCGACAGCCGAGCGCCTGAGGGCGCTCAGGTCCGGTTCAGGTAGTCGTCCGCGGACCGCTTCCACCAGTCGCGCCAGGCCTTGATCCGCTTGGCGCGATCGCTCTCCTTCGCGCCCGGGTTGAACTGGAAGCTCCGTCCGGTGATCGAGCGCAGGGAGACGACCGCGGCCTCGCGCACGCTGGCCTCGGAGTCCTCGAGCGCGTCGATCAGGGGCTCGATGCCCACGGGCGCCTCGAGATCGCCGAGGATCCGCGCGGTCGCCATGCGGACGAAGATGTCCTCGTCCTTCAGGAGCGCGACCAGGTGCTCGGCGACGGCCGGGTCGGCCGTCTCCCCGAGCGCCTGGACCGCCTTCCAGCGATCGCTCGGGCTTTTGCTCGCGAGCTCCGGCAGCAGCGAGGTCCAGGACGGCTCGCTCGCCTGGGCCGACCCCGCGCCGCCGATCCCCGGCCCCGGAGCGAGGAGCGCGGTCGCTCCGAGCTCCTCGAGGTCGCGCACGCGGCGCTCCACGCGCAGGAACCGGTCGTAGACGTCGGCGGACGCGTCGGCCATGCGTGTCAGCTCGGCGCGCTGCTCCTCGATCTCGCGGGAGAGCCGACCGAGGTCGGACAGCTCCGCACGCAGGTCCTGGATGTCGGCGCGCAGGAGGACGAGTCCTTCGCCCTGTCCGGCGCTCATCGCGTCCACGCGCGAGCGCAGCTCCGTCAGCGTGCGCCGCGCCCCGGCCAGCCCGTCCGCCGTCTCACGGAGAGTCCCGCCGACCTCGCGCTCCAGTCGGCCCTCGAGCGCGACGCGCTTCGCCCGCTCGGCCGAGAGATCTCCCTGCAGCGCGCGCGAACGCCCCTCGATCTCCTCGAACAGGAAGGTCAGGGCGCCGACCGTGAACACCAGGGACAGGGAGGCGAGCGTGACCGCCGCGAGCGCGCCGGGGCCCCCCGAGCGTCGGGCCGGCAGCGAGGGCGCCAGGCGCGTCTCCATGATCGTGGTCTCCTCCCCCACCGGGACGGGCGCGCCGTCCTCCGCCTGGGGGCTCATGGCGCGCTCGCAGTTCGCGCAGACCAGGCGGTCGCCCCGCCGGTGGGCGCGCCCCTCCTCGAGGTCGCCCTGGGGCACGGACTCGTTGCAGAGGTCGCAGAACTGGATCTTCATGCTGGAGGTGGAAGTAGGCATGGGGCTGCAGGGCGAGGAGGAGCGCTTGGCCCCCCTATAGACGATCTTGCGTGCAGATTCCGTTCCCGTCTGCGCTCCGATCCTGGACAGAGGCGAGGGAACTGGGATCCTCGTCCTTCCCCAGGCCGTGGAAACGCTACATTCGAATGGTCGAAACGCGCTCCATGCCCACGCTTCCGCCCTTCTCCCTGCGCGCCGAGGTCCGCCAGCAGCTGGCCTCCGAAGGCCAGGCCTTCCTGGCCGACTTCCTGACCCGCGCCACGCAGCGGACGCCCGACAACCTGAGCGCTCTGGCGGAGCTGGCGCACGTTCTGACGCGCCTGGGGAGGCTCCAGGAAGGCCTGGACGCCGACCGCAAGCTCGTGGAGCTCGATCCGCACAACCCGACCTTCCACTACAACCTGGCCTGCTCGCTGACCCTCATCGGCGACAAGGTCGCGGCGCTGGAAGCGCTCGCGACCTCGGTCGCCCTGGGCTACGACGACGTCGAGCACCTGCTCGACGACGAGGACCTCTCCGCTCTGCACGAAGAGGCGGGTTTCCGCACGCTGGTCGAGCGATTGCGCGCGACCGCGAACGGTCCTCTGGGGGACGACGCGGCGCGCTAGCGCGCGCTGAGCAGTCCCTCGCCGGAGCGCGACTGCCACCAGCGTTCCCAGCGGTTGACGGCTTCCGTCCGCACCTGCTCCTCCGAGCGCGGGTCGTAGCCGTGGGTCTCGTGGGTCGACTCCTTGAGCGCATCGAAGCACAGGGAGCGCGTGTACAGGCGCTGGTCCTTCAGGCCGGCGATCAGGGTCGGGATCTCGTCCCAGTCGCCGAGACGCAGCAGCGTGCGCGCGCGCTCGAGCCCCAGGTCGCTCTGGGCCCGGTCGGCGGACCAGGGCAGGTCCTGGATGTGCGGCACGAGGCGCTGGTCGCCGGTCGCGCCGAGCGCCGCGAGGGCCGCCGCGGCGACCTCGTCGCGCGGGTCGACACAGAGCGTGAACAGCGTCTCGTAGGCGGGCTCGCCCACGGACGCGAACCAGCGGATCTGCTCGAGGCGCTCGAAGCCGTGGGTCCAGGGCAGGCGCCGGGACTCGTCGTCGATCTGCTGCTGCAGGACCGGCGACGCCTGGATCCAGCCGAGCTCGGACCGGCCTTCATCGGAGCGGGAGCCCTTCGAGCTGGCGCAGCTGGCCAACAGGGCGACAGACACGAGAGCGCTGGTGCGCAGCGCGACGCGGATGTGGTGTTGCATGGTTCTCTTCCTTCGAGGGAGGGGTCCTCGGACCTCGCTGGCCTGTATCGGCCTCCCCCCCCGATCCCTTGACCGGCCCCTGGAGCGGGCCGGGCGACGTGCCCACCCCGGCGACCGCGCGGCGCGATCTCCGGCGGTCGGGACCGTCAGGACTCGATCGGCCGCGGGCGCCTCGCGAATCCAAGAAAGACCGCGATTGCGCCCGAAACCAGCAACCAGGGTCCCAGAGGATGCCCCTCGCCCGGGGCCGGGGGCCGCGCCGGGACGCGCGAGCGAACCTCCTCTGCAGCAGCCAGGGCAGCGTCGAGTTCTTCGGCACCGCTCTGCCCGGGGCGGAACTCCGGCGCGCGCCGGGCCGCGAGCGGGAGCAGCAGCGTGCCCCCCGGGCCGGCGACCTGGGCGAACCGCGTCGCGCCGTCCT
>CAZDYS010000346.1:0-4805 GCA_964509445.1 uncultured Planctomycetaceae bacterium | reverse complement strand
CCGACCTGGTCCTCCAGGAAGAGGCGCTGCCAGAGTCGGTGCTCGCGCTCCGACGCTCCGGGCAAGAGCGGCGAGAGCGCGGAGTGTACGTCGGATCGCTCCAGGGTCGGGGGCGTGAAGGTCCCCGACTCGGGAACCGAGCGCTCGGAGTCGAGACGCAGGCCGGTGCGCGCCGCGAGCCGGCGCAGGACGCCGGAGCGGAGCATCGCCGCGAGGAGGTCCCAGCGCCGCGCGCGCACCAGGAACCCCGCCATCCCCCGTGCCCGCAGCAGCGCCGACTGCGGCGACGGCCCGCGCCCAGGCCGCGCTCCAGGTCGCGAGGAACAGGAGGGCCAGGAGGTGCGCCGTGAACACGAAGTTGTCCGGGGCGAAGGCGAGCTCCAGCGCGGAGTCCGGCTTCCAGCCTCCGAGCACGTACTCGTCGAACAGCACGGGCTGCTCGAGCCCGCCCAGCTCCTCGAGCACGCGGACGGCGTAAAGCGCTCCGTCCCCGCGTTCGATCGTGCGGTTCTCGAAGAGTCCGAGCTCGTCGCTCACCAGCACGAGCCGTCCGTCGCCGATCGTGCGCGAGACGCCGAGGCAGCGGCCGGACGAGTCCGAGAGCAGGGGGACGAACGGGGAGGAGAACGCCGGCTCCTCGAAGGCCTCCGCGGGCTTCCAGCGCGTCTCGAGTCCCTCCTGGCCGGCGACGAAGACGCGGTGCGGCTCGTCCGGCGCGGAGTCGCCCTCCTCGGCGGGCTCCTCGACGGCGGATTCCTCGGGAGTGCTCTCCTCCAGCGCGAACGCGACCTCTCCGAGCTCGAACAGGCCGAAGACCTCGGCGACGAAGGCGAGGTTCGTGACGTCCGGCGCCGCGACGACCAGGGTGCCGCCGCGCTCGACGAAGCGCGTGTAGTGCCGCGGATCGAGGCGTCGACGCTCGCCGGCCCCGCCGACCGGCGCCGTCCCGGTGTCCTCCTCGTCCTGGCGCAGGTCCTCGTAGCCGGCGGGGACCTCCGGCACGGCCGCGAGCAAGAGGACGCCGCTGCGGGTCGCGAGGTCCTCCGGGGAGCCGTCGAAGACCTCCGGAGACCCGCCGAGCTCCTCCAGGAGCTCGAACACCAGCGCGCGGCCGAAGTTCCCCTGCTCGTAGACGCTGCGCCGGTCGTTGGAGGACGAGCTCGGCAACACCCACAGGAGCGCTCCGAGCCCGAGCAGGCCGACGAGGGAGGCGGCCAGGAGGACGCGAGCCCAGCCGCTCATGCGTTCGCTCCTCCGAGGTGGTGGCGGCACAGCCGCTCCAGTCGGTCGAGGTCCGGGTCGGCCACCGGCACGCGGCCGAACTCCTTGGCCTCGAGCTCGAGCACGAGCGGCGTGAGGAGCTGCTCCACCTCCGCGGACGGGTTGCCGCGCGCGAGCAGCTCGCGGTAGGTCCAGGCGTCGCGGAACTCGAGGTCGCCGCGCCGCCCGAGACCGAGCACGAGCGCGAACAGGAACTTGCGCAGGGCGAGGCGAGCCTCGCCGCGGGCGCGCGCCTCACGCGCCTCCTCGAGCAGCTGGCGGACGCGCTCCTCCACGGACGGTCCGCCGGAGCCCTCGAGCCCCAGCCCGCGCGCTCCGCTCCACCACTCCCGCTGGAGACGCAGCAGGAAGCGCACCAGGAACACGAGCGCCACCACGGCGAGGGCGACCAGGAGCCAGCGCCCGAGCGTGCTCGCCCCGTCGAGCCCGAAGCGCTCCTCGAACCACTCGAGGAGCTCCATGAGGAGGTTCGGGCGCTCGACGTCCTGACGCGCGAGCACGCGCTCGAGCGCGGCCTCGACGTCCTCCCGGCTCTTCCCCTGCGCCTGCATCAACCCCGCTGCGCGCGCTCCTCCAGTCGGGCCAGGCGGAGCTCGAGGTCGAGGCCCTCGGTGCGCACGCGCTGGTCGCGGTAGTAGACGAGCTGGAACAGCACGCCGAGCACGGAGGCCACGGCGAGGAAGGCGGCCACGATGAGCGCGATCGCGAACTCGATCGGCCGCCCCTGCAGGCCCACGGTGTCCTCGAGGAACGTGGTCACGTTGGGGTCCTCGAGCATCGCGGGTGCGCCGGCCAGCGGCCACAGGAACACGAACATCAGCACCGTCTGGGCGCCGAGCCAGCGCCCGAAGGACGGCAGACCCCAGACCAGGCGGACGCTCCGACGCACGGACTCGACGATGCCGACGAACCAGCGCAGGACGGGCGTCTCCGCCCCGACGCGCGTGGCCAGGTCGCGCCGCTCGAGCACGTACACCACGGGCACGGTGACGACCATCCACATGGCCACGAGCCCGGGGACCAGGCAGGCGCAGGTTCCGAGGAAGGTCACGAAGGCCTGGAAGATCGCGATCAGCACGAGACCCGGGAGCGTGCGAACGAGCTCGAACAGCGAGCGTCCGACGCTGGGCCGCTGCCGCAGCAGCGCCAGCCCGATCAGGCTGAACAGGAAGGCGCGCACGAGGAACTCCGGTCCGGCTCCGAGCAGCGACCAGGCCAGGGCCACCTCCTCGGAGACCCCCGAACCCCACAGGAGATCGCTCACCACCTGGAACGGGACCCAGCACAGGAGTGCGAAGCCCGTGCAGGGAGCGAAGGCCCGCAAGAAGAGCTGGAAGGTCTCGTCGAGGAGAGCGCCGACGCCCCGCGGACGCAGCTGCGCGAGATCTTCGAGGAGCTCGAACGAGGGCGCGTCCCGGGACGCGGCGCCCGTCGCCCGGGCCGGTTGGAGGCGCTGGCGAGTCAGGCGCGTCGCGGCCATCCTCAGAGGTTACCGAGGTGGATCGCGCTCGTCGGGCAATTTCGGGCGCAAGCGTGGTCCCGCGTGCACTCGTAGTTGGAGAGCTTGCGGACCTCGGCCTTCTCGCCGCGCGCCCAGAAGGCCTCGGTCTCGCACACCATCTCGCAGTTCCCGCAGCCGATGCAGAGGCCGGGATCGATGCGAATCGAGACGTAGTCGCGGGGCGTCACGGGGCAGGCCGTCCCGTCCGTCAACGCCTCGGTCACGAGCCCGCGCGTCGCGGCGTGCGAGGTCAGGACCTGGACGGCGGCCTCCTCCCCGAGCCGGATGACGTCGGGCACCTCGTTGAAGTCGAAGCGCGCGAGGTGCGCGACCTTGGGCTGGATCAGCACGGTGCGCCGGTCCGCGTGCATGTGCAGCAGGTTCTCCACCAGGACCTCCTCCGCGATCTCGAAGGAGCGGTAGAGGGTGCTGACCACGCGGTCGGTGTAGTTCGGCGCCTTGAAGGTCGCCTTGGTCGTCAGGTCGACGGCCAGGATCAGGTCCGGGCGCAGGGCCTTCGCGAAGCGGATCGGCAGGGGATCGACGATGCCCCCGTCCATGTAGTGGTGCCCGTCCTTCTTGTAGGGCTCGAAGATGCCCGGCAGGCAGCAGGAGGAGTAGACCGCGTCGATCAGCGGGATGTCCTGGAGTCCGGGGGTGTTCCAGAAGACCTGTCCGCCGCTCTCCAGCCGGACCGCGTTGCAGAAGAACGGCACGCGCATCTGATCGAAGGAGATCGCCGGGAGGAGCTCGGCCAGGCGCTCGCGGAAGGTGTCGCCCCGGTAGATGCTCGAGGCGCGGACGCCCTTCAGGAGGAACTTCACGAAGTTCAGGCGGAAGTAGTCCTCCTTTTGCAACTTCGAGACGATCTCCTCCATCTCGTCGGTGGAGAGACCCCCGGCCGCCATCGCCCCCACGAGCGAACCGATGGACGTGCCCACGACCGCGTCGTAGACCAGCCCGAGACGCTCCAGCGCGCGCAGCACGCCGATGTGCGCCATGCCGCGCATGC
This sequence comes from uncultured Planctomycetaceae bacterium, assembly GCA_964509445.1. GTDB lineage: Bacteria > Planctomycetota > UBA1135 > UBA1135 > CAZDYS01. The sequence goes on along the minus strand of CAZDYS010000346.1, from coordinate 1,011 downwards.
CTCCCCCGCCCAGCACGAGCACCGTGCGCGGCTGCGTGCGACCTTGGGCCTGGGGGTCGCCCAGGCTCGGCGGGAAGGGGCGCGAAGAAGGGGCCTTGTCGTTCAAGCTCGGAGACTCTGGTTGGCGAGACACTGGGCTGGGTGCGCGTGGTCCGGCGGGAGGCACGGGTCCCCCGGGGAACCGGAGGAAAGCGGGCGCGCGCCCGGTACTATCCTCGACTCGGGCGCCCGGAAACTCCTCCTTTTTCTCCCCCACGACATCGACCCCCACCTTGGCACGCCGCAAGAAGAACCGCGTCGTCCTGGCCGCCGGGCTGCGGCTCCCGCAGGCCCGGGCCGGAGGTGCCTACGCGCGTGAGGACGCCGCCCACCTGGGCGCGAGCCTGACGCGCGAGCTCCTGGCCCGCACCGGCATCCCCCGAGACGCCTTCGACGAGGTGATCGCCGGCTGCGTGGGACCGCCCCACGACCAAGCCAACGTCGCGCGCGTGATCGCGATGCGCGCCGGCATCCCGCAAGAAGTTCCTGCGCAGACCGTGGCCCGCAACTGCGCCAGCGGCATGCAGGCCGTCGCAACCGCCGCCACGAAGATCGAGGCCGGTCGCGGGGAGCTGTTCCTGTGCCTCGGCGTCGAGGTGATGAGCGCCTACCCGCTGCTCTTCAACCGCGCCGCCGTCGGCTTCTTCTCGAAGCTGTCGCGAGCGCGCAGCCTGGGACAGCGCCTGGCGGCGATGAGCGGCTTCCGTCCGAAGATGCTCGCCCCGCGCGTCGCGCTGGTGGAGGGCCTCACCGACCCGACCTGCGGGCTGATCATGGGCTCGACCGCGGAGCACCTGGCACGCGACTTCGGGATCTCGCGCGAGGCCTCGGACGCCTACGCGCTGGAGAGTCACCGCCGCGCGAGCCGGGCCGTGGAGAGCGGACGGCTCGCCGCGGAGCTGGTCGCTCACCTCCCGCTGGGAGCCGGCTCGAGCTCGAAGCCCGCCCGGGCGCTCGAGAGCGACGACGGCA
>CAZDYS010000345.1:2871-4806 GCA_964509445.1 uncultured Planctomycetaceae bacterium | reverse complement strand
GAGGCGTGCGTGTGCACGACGTCGGGCCGGAACGCCGCCAGCTCCCGCCGGATCCGCCGGCGCGCCACGAGGTCTCGCGCCGGGGTGATGCCGCGACGGAGACGGGGGATGCGCACCACGTCGAGGCCGCGCTCCACGAGTGCCGTCAGCAGGTCCCCTTCGCCGGGCTCCGGCGTGCCCGCCAGGATGCGTACCTGGTGCCCGTTCTCCACGAGCAACGGGTCCGAGGCGAGCACCTGCCGCGCAGGTCCGCCGAGGTTGAGCCGGGTGAGCACGCGCGCGATCCGCATCCGCTACGGTTCTACGTCCTCGCGCGCCCGGACGCGAGACTCAGACGCGGAACAGGACCAGGTGGTAGATCAGGAGCAGGGTGTAGGTCCCCGCCGCCGTCCAGAGCCCGATGCGCGCCAGGAAGAAGTTCTTGTGAACCACGAGCACGCACAGCGCGAGCCCGATCAGGAACGTCTTCACGAACACGAAGCCGCCCCGGCCCGTCTCCAGGAGCGCCTTGGCCACCGGGTTCAGCTCGACGCCGCCGGCCTGCAGGTGGACCAGGGTGAAGAAGCTGTCGCCGAGGTTCATGAGCGTGACCCACAGCACCACCAACCACATGCGATGGCCGTAGAGGTCGACGAACGCTCCCTCCTTCTCGTCGGAGCGCCGGATGGCGCGACGACGGCCTCCGAAGAACGAGAAGCGCGACAGACGCTGCGTCGGTCGCTGCCTTCGGTCGTTGCCGCGGTAGGGCGATTCGACCACCGGATCGGAGTCGGGGAGGGCTTGGGGGCGGGTCACGGAGTCAGGCTCGAGCGCGGAGGCGCATCAGAGCTATCGGCCCGGGGAAGGGTCAGCTGGAGGAAGCCCGGCGGGAGCGCGAGGGTCCGCGCGGCGCGGTCGAGGACGAGGGCGAAAGAGTTTCCAGCCCCCGCGAGAGGCGCCTCGGTCACGATTCCTCGCTCCCCCGGAGGCGTGCGAGCACCGAGTAGTCCTCGAGCGTGGTCGTGTCCTGGAGGATCTCTCGACCGGCCGCGATGTCCCGCAGGAGACGCCGCATGATCTTCCCGCTGCGCGTCTTGGGCAGGGCCTCCGCGAAGCGGACCTCGGCCGGCCGCGCCAGCTTGCCGATCTCCACCGCCACGTGCTCCGTCAGGCGCGCCTTCAGCTCGTCCGTGGCCTCCGCCCCGGGGCCGATGGTGACGAAGGCGCACACGGCCTCTCCCGTCAACTCGTCCGGACGCGCCACCACGGCGGCCTCCACCACCGCGTCGTGACTGACCAGCGCGCTCTCGATCTCCATCGTCGAGAGCCGGTGCCCGCTCACGTTCAGGACGTCGTCCACGCGCCCCATGATCCAGAAGTAGCCGTCCTCGTCCCGACGGGCGCCGTCGCCGGGGAAGTAGGTGCGGCCGTCGAACTTCGACCAGTAGGTCTCGCGGAAACGCTCGTCGTCGCCCCAGATCCCGCGCAGCATCGAGGGCCAGGGCTGACGGATCGCGAGCAGCCCCCCGCTGCCCGGCGGCAGCTCGTTGCCCTCCTCGTCCACCACCGCGGCGTCGACGCCAAAGAACGGCAGCGTGCAGGAGCCCGGCTTGGTCGCGACGACGCCGGGGAGCGGCGTGAGCATGATCGCGCCCGTCTCCGTCTGCCACCAGGTGTCGACGATCGGGCAGCGCTCCTCTCCGACGACGCGGTGGTACCACATCCACGCCTCGGGGTTGATCGGCTCCCCCACGGTCCCGAGCAGGCGGAGGCTGGAGCGATCGTGCTTGGTGACGTGCTCGTCTCCCCAGCGCATGAAGGCCCGGATCGCGGTCGGCGCCGTGTAGAGGATCGAGACGCGATGCTTCTCGACGAGCTCCCAGAAGCGGCCCGGGTGCGGCGTGTTCGGAGCCCCCTCGTACATCACGCAGGTCGCTCCGTTCGCGAGCGGCCCGT
>CAZDYS010000345.1:0-2843 GCA_964509445.1 uncultured Planctomycetaceae bacterium | reverse complement strand
CCGGTGATCCAGCCCACGTCCGCCGTGCACCAGTACACGTCGTCCTCCTTCAGGTCGAAGACGTGCTTCGTCGTGAGATAGGCGCCGACCAGGTAGCCCGCGGTCGTGTGGCGAATCCCCTTGGGTTTGCCCGTGCTGCCGGAGGTGTAGAGCAGGAACAGGGTGTCCTCGGAGTCCATCGGCTCCGGTGCGCACTCCGACGAGGCGCCGGCCAGCGCGGCGTTGACGTCGACGTCGCGCGCCTCGTCCCAGGCGATCTCGTTGTCCGTCCGACGGACCACGAAGACCGAGTGCACGTGGTCGATCCCCTCGATCGCCTCGTCGACGACGGGCTTCAGGGGGAGCACGCTCCCCCGCCGCCAGCCACCGTCGGCGGTGATCACCGCACAGCAGCCGCCGTCCTCCACCCGGTCCCGGATGGAGTTCGCGCTGAACCCGCCGAAGACGACCGAGTGGATCGCACCGATCCGCGCGCAGGCCAGCACGCAGAACGCGAGCTCCGGGATCATCGGCATGTAGACCGCGACGCGATCCCCCTTCCCCACGCCGCGCTGCTTGAGCACGTTGGCGAAGCGACACACCTCGGCGTGCACCTCCGCGTAGGTGTACTGGCGGACGTCGCCCGGCTCGCCCTCGAACAGGATCGCGACCTTGTCGCGGCGGTCCGTCGTCAGGTGCTGGTCCAGGCAGACCGCCGAGGCGTTCAGCTTGCCGCCCGAGAACCAGCGCGCGACGGGCGCGTTCGACCAGTCGCGGACGGTCTCGAAGGGCTCCATCCAGGGCAGCTCCCGAGCGACGTCGCCCCAGAACCCGTCCGGGTCGTCGATCGACCGCCGGTAGAGCGCCTCGTAGGCCTCGCGTCCGGGGACGCTGGCCTCCGCCTGGAACGCGGCCGGCGGCGGGAAGGTGCGGGACTCCTTGAGGACACTCTCGATCTCGGACATGGCAACGACCTCCAGGACTGGAGCCTAGCTCCTGGCCGCTCCGGCGCCAGAGGCGTCGCGCGTCTCTACTGGCGGCGAAGCTCGCCGCCCGCTTCCGCGATCCCGCGCTCGAGACGGCCGAGGAACTTCGCGGCGTCGTCGTCCGAGAGGGTCTTCTTGTCGGACGAGAGGAGCACGTGGAACGCCAGCGACTTGCGACCCTCTCCGAGGTGCTCCCCGCGGTAGAGGTCGAAGAGCTCCACGTCGACGACCAGGCCCTTGCCCGCGCGCTCGATCCAGGTCGTGGTCTCCTCCACGGACAGGGACTCCGGCACGGCCAACGCCACGTCGACCTTCACGCTCGGGAAGCGCGGGATCGGACGGTACCGACTGCCGGTGGGCTCGGCGGCCAGGAGCGCGTCGATCGAGAGCACCGCCGCCGCGACCTCGCAGTCCAGCTCCCCCGTGAGCCCCAGCTTGCGCTGCAGGCGCGGCTCCAGCGCCGCCAGCAAGCAGACCGGTTGCTCCTCGCCGCTGGTGACGCAGCGCCCCGGGTGCGCCCAGGCGGGAGCCGATCCCGCCCGCCCCCAGCGCGGTGCCTGGCGGCCCGCCGCGAGACAGAGATCCTCGACCACGGCCTGGAGTCGAGCCATCACGTTCTCGTCGAAGCGCGCCCGGGCGCCGGGGCGCGGCGCCGCCCACAGGAGCGCCAGCTGGTGGAGCTCGCGCGGCTCGCCGCGCTCGTTCTTCTCGTCGATCCGGTAGCCCTTGCCGAGCTCGAAGAGCCGGACCTCGGCGCGGTGGCGCCGGTTGTTCGGGAGCATGCCGAGCAGGCTCGGGAGCACGTCCCGCCGGATCCGGTCGTAGCCGTCGATCTGCGGGTTCTGCACGCGCACGTAGGGCTGGTCCAGGACGCCCAGCGCCTCCAGCAGCTCCTCGCTCTGGAACGTGTGGGTCATCGCCTCGTGGAACCGCGCAGCGCCCGCGAGGCGATCCGCGAGGGTCCGCACGAGCTGGCGCCGGTCGTCGCGCGGAGCCGGCAGGACGGGCCCGGTCAGCGGTTCCTCGGCGATGTTCCCGTAGCCGAACATTCGGCCGACCTCCTCGATCAGGTCCTCCTCGATCGAGACGTCCTTCGTGGCGCGTGCCGAGGGCACGGCCACCCGCCAGACGGAGTCCGCGCGGTCGACGCCGAACCCGACGGCGGTCAGGATGCGCGCGATCTCGTCGTCGTCGACCGGCGCGCCGAGCACGGCGCGCACGCGGTCCGGCCGCAGCGCGATCTCGCAGGCCGGATCGGACCAGGCGCCCGCGTCCCCGGCCGCGGCCGGCAGGACCACGTCTGGCTGGATCGAACGCAGCGTGTGCACGAGGTGCGCCGCCGCCTTCGCCGGCAGCGTGGGGTCGAGCGACTTCTCGAAGCGCGTCGAGGCGTCCGTGCGCAGCCCGATGCGCGCCGCGGTGCGGCGCACGGTCGTCGGGTGGAACGAAGCCACCTCGAGCAGGAGCTCGCGCGTGTCCGGGGCGACCTTGGAGCCCTCGCCACCCATCACGCCCGCGACGGCCACCGGCTCGTCACCCGAGCAGATCAGCATGTCGTCGGCCGTGAAGGTCCGCTCGACCTCGTCGAGCGTGTGCATGGTCTCGCCGGCCCGCGCGTCGCGAACGAGGATGCCCTCGGCCGAGAGGCGGTTGCGGTCGAACAGGTGGTTCGGCTGCCCGAGGTCGAGCATCACGAAGTTCGAGACGTCGACCAGGAGATCCAGCGGCCGCTGGCCCGCGGCCAGGAGCAGCGTGCGCAGCCACAGGGGCGAGCGCTCGACGCGCACGCCGTCGATGGGGAGGCCCAGGTAGCGCGCACAGGCCGCGCTCTCGACGCGCACCGGATAGGGATCGCCCGTGCCCGTCTCGGGCAGGGAG
>CAZDYS010000344.1:0-4809 GCA_964509445.1 uncultured Planctomycetaceae bacterium | reverse complement strand
CGAACAAGCCGCCCTGCGGCCCGAAGCGCGGGCACGGCTCCGTGCAGCCGCGCTTCGCGTTCGAGGTGCAGTTCGACATGGTCGCCGAAAAGCTCGGCCTCGACCCGATCGAGATCCGGCGCAAGAACTTCCTCGGCGAGAACTGCGAGACGGTCAACGGCCAGCGCATCACCTCGAACGGCTTCCTGGCCTGCCTCGACGAGATCGAGAGCGCGTCGGACTGGAAGGCCAAGCGCGGCAAGCTCCCGCGCGGTCGCGGGATCGGCATGGCCGGGTCGATGTACATCTCCGGCACCAACTATCCGATCTACCCGAACCAGATGCCCCAGGCCGGCATCCAGATCAAGGTCGACCGCTCCGGCCTGGTCACGGTCTTCACCGGGGGGAACGACATCGGGCAGGGCTCCAACACCGTGGCCCGTCAGATCGTCGCCGAGGAGCTGGGGCTGGACCCGATGGACGTGCGCGTCGTCGCCGCCGACACGGACCTGTGCCCGGTGGACCTCGGGGCCTACTCCTCGCGCGTCACCTTCATGGTGGGCAACGCGACGATCGACGCGGCGCGCAAGCTGCGCAAGCAGATCGTCGCCGCCGTGGCGGAGCGCTGGGAGATCTCGCCCAAGCGCGTGTTCATGGGCCTCGGCGAGGTCTTCGACGAGAAGGACCGTACGCGCTGCATCTCCACGGCCGAGGCGTTCCGCCTGGCGGAGGCGCGCTACGACACGCTCGGCGCGACCGGCTCCTACAACACGCCGACGCTCGGAGGCGACTACCGCGGGGGCACGATCGGCGCCTCCCCGGCCTACTCCTTCACGGCCCACGCGGTCGAGGTGTCGGTCGACGAGGAGACCGGCCGGATCACCGTCGAGAACTGCTGGATCGCGCACGACTGCGGCCGTGCGCTGAACCCGATGCTCGTCGCGGGACAGGTCGAGGGCTCGTCCTACATGGGCATCGCCGAGGCGCTGCTCGAGGAGCACAAGGTCAACCGCTTCGGCCTGCACGCGGGACCGAACCTGCTCGACTACCGCCTCCCCACCACGGTCGACACGCCGGAGCTGCACGCCTTGATCGTGGAGAGCCTCGACCCAGAGGGTCCCTACGGAGCGAAGGAGGCGGGCGAGGGACCGCTGCACGGCTCGATCCCGGCGATCTCGAACGCGGTGTACGACGCCGTCGGCATCCGCCTCACCCACCTGCCGTTCACGCCCGGCAGCGTGCTGCGCGCCCTGCGCGAGAAGCGCGAGGGCGAAGCGCGCGAGCCGGCGACCGGCTCCGCCGTCGCGGCCGTCCGCGGGAGGGCCCGCTGATGCTGCGCCTGCCGAAGTTCGCGCTGCTCGAGCCCGCCTCCGTCGACGAGGTCGTGGCGGCGATCGAGGAGCACGGCGAGGACGCCCAGCTCGTCGCCGGCGGGACGGACCTGTTCCCCAACATGAAGCACGAGCTGTTCACGCCCAAGGTCGTGATCTCGCTCGCGAAGGTCCCGGAGCTCTCCGGAGTACGGGTCGAGGAGGACGGCACGCTCGTGCTCGGCGCCATGGCGACGCTCGACGTCGTCGCCTCCCACGCGGAGGTCCTGGGCCGCGCGCCGGCCCTCGCCCAGGCGGTGTCCCTGATCAGCGGTCCGCAGCTGCGTCGCATGGGGACCCTGGGCGGCAACGTGATGCTCGACACGCGCTGCCAGTGGTACAACCAGACCTTCTTCTGGCGCCAGTCCCTGGGCTTCTGCCTGAAGAAGGACGGGACGGTCTGCCACGTCGTCGAGAGCGGCCGCAAGTGCGTGGCCGCCGCCAGCAACGACAGCATCCCGGCGCTGATGACCCTGGGCGCGACGCTGGTCCTGGTCGGCTCCGAGGGTCGGCGCGAAGTGCGCGTCGAGGACTTCTGGCACGCGGACGGGATCTACAACAAGAAGTCCCGCGGCGAGGTCCTGGTCGAGGTGCGCGTGCCGCGCCAGGCCGCGGGACACCGGGGTGCCTACGGCAAGCTGCGGGACCGGGGGTCCATCGACTTCCCGCTGTTCGGCGCGGCCGTGCGGCTGGACGTCGAGGAGCGCCGCGTGGTCGACGCCGACCTGTGTGCCGTGGCGCTCCAGGCGCGTCCCGTGCGGGTCCGTGGAGCCGGGGAGCTCCTGGTCGGAACCGAGCTCGGCACGGACGGGTTCCGCGAGGCCGTCGAGGACGTCGCGCAGCTCGCCTACAAGCGCTGCCGACCGCTCGACAACGTGCCCGGAGACGCGGACTACCGGCACGAGATGGTGCCCGTCTACGTCCGGCGCACGCTGCTGGCCGCTGCGGACGGCAGCGGACCGGTCCACCACCTCTGATCGGAACATCTTTCCGGACGCGAATGTTTCGCGGTTGGAATCGCGGCCGCGCGGTGGCGCGGCCGATACACGCGGAGTCCTCCCCCCCGCCCGATGGACTCCAACTCCCCGAACACCCACTCCGAGGTCGGCCGCGACGAGGTCGCGGACCCCGGCCTGCTCGCGAGGCTCGTCCTCCGCGTGCGTGAGACGCGTCTCGAGGTCGAGGCGGCTCGCCCGCGCCTGCCGAAGCCCGACGAGACGCCGTTCCTCTACCGACAGTTCGAGGAGCAGGCCCACGCGCTCGAGGAGACGCTCCACGAGCTGCTCGAGGAGGGCAAGTCCGAGAAGGAGAAGAAGCCCGGACTGCTCGGCCGCATGTTCGGCCGCGGGAAGAAGACCAAGCAGCGCCACGCGGACCTGGAGGGCAACTCCTGGACGATCCCGGTGCCCGAGCTGATCGGATTCCTGTCCAACGCCCGCAAGACCGGCATGCTGTGGGTCGATGCGGAGCAGGAGCAGTTCGTGATCGAGATCAAGAAGGGGCAGCTGATCCGCGCGATCGGAAACGGCACCCCGATCGGTTTGCGCCTCGGCGAGCTGCTCGTGGAGCAGGGCTCCATCCCGCCCGGCACCGTCGACGACTACGTGCTGCAGGCGCGACGCGAAGGCATGAGCCTCGGAGGCTTCCTGATCGCTCGCGGACACGTCCGCGAGGAGGACGTGAAGAGCGCGCTCTCGCGCCAGGTGCAGTCGCTGTTCGACCGCCTGCTCGAGATCGGCAACGCCGTCTACCGCTTCCAGGAAGGCGTCGACATCGAGGACGCCGAGGAGCTCCAGCTGAACGTCACGCATCTCCTCCTGGAGAGCGCGCGGCAGCTCGACGAGTCGAGCATGCCCAGCCTCCTGGACGAGCTCGCGAAGGAGTGCGAGTCGCCCGCCGCCCGGGTCGAGACCGAGGAGGAGGAAGACGAGGACGCCTCCTCCGACGAGGAGCCGGAGAGCGACTCCGAAGCCGAGGCCGCGGAGGCTCTCGACGCTGCGGAGGAACCCGCCGACGAGGAGGGCGAGGAGTCCTCCGAAGCTCAGGTGGGTCGCAAGCGCCGGCGCAAGCGTCGCCGGGGCAAGGCGGCATAGCGCACGGGGCCCCGCCGGGCTCAGTTCTCGAGCTTCTCCACGCGCTTCTTGCGCGGATCGACCGTACGGCGGCGGAAGTCCCCGGCGCTCTCGACGATCAGCTTGATGCGATCGCCCTCGCCATCGACGCGCACCACGTGGCCCACGTGTCGCCCGTCGACGCGCACCCAGTCGCCGCGCTCGAAGGGGGCGTCCCCGCGCGCCTCGGCCTCGCCCGTCGCCGCAACGGGGGCGGCCGTGGACCGCGGTCGAGGCGTGCAGCGCTGCTCCAGCCAGTCGGCGGAGGACACGCAGGCGTCGCAGGCTCCGCAGCTCCCGGAGGACTCGGCCAGGCCGAAGTGGCGCTCGAGCTGCACGCGCCGACACAGCGTGTCGTCCTTGGCGAAGGTCATCATGCCGAGCAGGGCCTCCAGGTCCGCCCGGTGCTTCTCCTCCCCGCCCACGAACTCCGGGAGCTCGCCCGGATCGAGCTCGCGAGCGAGCGCGAGGTCGTGCGTCTCGAACGAGCCCTCGGTCACGCCCAGGACCTCCAGCCACTTGAGGCAGATGGACACGCGGTTGTCGCCGCGTTGCTTCACGAGGAGCTCGTCGCGCAGATCGTCGAGGTCCTTCACCTGGATCCGCTCGCCCCAGCCGCGCAGCGTCTCGTACACGCCCAGCAGGTACTCGCGACTCGGGTTCGCCCAGCCGATAAAGTTCTGCTGCACCGCGAGGTCCTCCTCGAAGTAGATCAGCTCGCAGAAGGACGGCTTCCCGTCGCGACCGGCTCGACCGACCTCCTGGGTCCAGGCCTCGAGCGTGCGCGGCACCTGTGCGTGCAGCACGAAGCGGATGTCCGCCTTGTCCACGCCCATGCCGAAGGCGTTGGTCGCCAGCACGACCTCGCGCTCGGACTCCATGAACCGGTCCTGCATGCGGCGGCGCTCCTCCGGGGAGAGCTTGCCGTGGTAGACGAGGCTCCGGACGCCGCGCCGCTTCAGCTCCTCGTGCAGCGCCTCCAGATCCTTGATCAGGGTCGAGTAGACGATCCCGGGACCGTCGATCGCCTCGATCCGGCGCTGGAGGTGCGGCAGCTTCTCGTCGGCCTCCTCGACGAAGTGGGCCCCGAGGAAGAGGTTCGGCCGCTCGATGCCGCTCTGGACGCGGAAGGGCTCGTGCAGGCGGAGAGCCGCCGTGATGTCGGCGGCGACCTTGGGCGTCGCGGTGGCGGTCAGCGCGACGGTCGGGGGATCGCCGAGCAGCGCCCGGTACTCGCCCAGCTTGAAGTAGTCCGGGCGGAAGTCGTGCCCCCACTCGCTGATGCAGTGCGCCTCGTCGACGGCGAGCCGCGTGATGCCGAGGTCCTTCTCGCGGGCCTGGAAGTCGGG
>CAZDYS010000343.1:0-4809 GCA_964509445.1 uncultured Planctomycetaceae bacterium | reverse complement strand
CTGGGGCAGCTCCTCGCGCTCCGCGTCGGACGGATCAAGGACGAGGGCAACTTGACCCCGGCGCACATCAACATGGCCAAGCGCAACAACTGCGAGATGGCCCTGAAGGCCGCCCGGACGCTGCGAGACATGTTGGGCGCGAACGGGATCACGCTCGAGTACCACACCGGTCGACACATGTGCAACATGGAGTCGGTCGTGACCTACGAGGGCACGCACGACATTCACACGCTCGCCATCGGGATGGAGCTCACCGGGCTCGGTGCCTTCCGCTAAAGAAGACATGTCCAAAGAGAAGAAGCGATTCGTCGTGGCCGATCTCGGCTTCGCCTTCGCCGTCCACGACACCCAGGCGGAACAGGAGTACGCGTTCCGCGCCGGCAAGGACGCGGACCACCTGTCGTCGAACCAGCTCAACTCGGACCGCGTGGACATCTTCCCGACGATCGAGGAAGCGGTCCGGCGCGCGCTGGAGCTGAACCGCCAGGCCGGCTGACGCACGCCGGGGCCGCCGCGGCGGCTCCGGCGTGGCCTGGCTCCGCGCTCAGCGCACGCGGCGCAGCTTGGAGACGCGGCCGAAGGCCAACCAGTCCATCACGTACAGGTTGCCCTTCGAGTCCCAGGCGGCGCTGTGGGGCGAGACGAACTCGCCGTCCTTGCACTGGCCCGCGGGCACGTCGTTGCGCGCGCGCTTGCCCGGGTCCGGGTTGTCCCCGAGCTGGAGCACGAGCTCGTCGTCTCCGCTGAGGATCGTGACGCGTCCGGCGAGGTCCGCGACCACCAGGTCCCCGGAGCCGTCCGGCGCCGGGTAGACGTTGCAGGGCCGGCGCAGCATGCCGGTCACGATGCGGTGGGCGGCGCCGTCGAGTCCGAAGGTCTGGAGGCGGTGGTTCTCGCGGTCGGCGACCAGCAGCGCCGGCTCCTCGCCACGCTCGTCCAGCAGCATGCCGTGCGGCGTCTGCAGCATCCCGAGTCCGCGCCCGCGCCCGCCGAAGCTGGAGACGTAGGTGCCGTCGCTCTGGAAGCGGTGGATCCAGGAGGTGCTGTAGCCGTCGGCCACGTAGAGGTCTCCGTCCGGGCCGACGACGACCGCCGTGGGCCGGTACTGGTCCGCGCTCTGGTAGAGCCCCGACTCCTCGGGGTACTCGATCGTCTGCAGGATCTCGCCCTCGAGGGTCGCCTTGAAGACCTTGTGCAGCCCGATGTGCGCGAGCCACAGGATCTCCTGCCCGTCCTCCTCCGCGAGGCACATCCCGTGCAGGCCGCCCGCGAGCTCCTCGCCCCAGGTGTCGAGCACCTTGCCGTCGGTGTCGTACACGACCACCGCGTTCTCCGAGTCCGTGTTGACGTAGATGCGGTCTCGGGAGTCCACGACGATGCAGCCGTGGGTGTTGCCGAGCGGTTTTCCGTCAGGAAGCTCTCCCCATCCGGACACCCACTCGTAGGTGTGGTCGCCCGCGCCGAGCAGGATCGGTTCGGGAGCTTCCTTCGCGACCGACAGGGAGCCCGCGACGAACAGACCCGGAAACAACAGACGCTGCAGGAAGAGGCGCGTGGTGAGCATCGGAGACTTCTGGAAGGGAAGAGGCGGCTGCCGGGGAGCGATCCCCGGTGCGAAGAGTGTACGGTCTCGTTCGATGACACGGACGCGCCTCTCTCCGCTGGGCCTCCTGGCGCTCGCGACGCTCCTCGGGGGCTGCGGCTCCGCGAGCGAGCCGCCCACGCGCGTCGTGTTCGTCACCCTCGACACCTGGCGCGGAGACGCGTTCGGTCCAGAGATCACTCCCGAGCTCGATCGGTTCGCGGCGCGCGGGCGCGTCTGGGAGCGGCACTACACGGCCACCTCGACCACGCAGCCGACCCACGCGTCGCTGTTCACCGGGCAGCAGCCCTGGACCCACGGGGTGACGCGCAACGGCATGGTGCTGGCGGAGGAGCGCACGACGCTCGCGGAGCACCTCGCGAGCTTCGGTTTCTCGACGCACGCGGTGGTGTCCTCCTTCCCTCTGGAGGAGCGCTTCGGGTTCGCCCAGGGCTTCGACGTCTACGAAGACGACTTCGACGTGCCCTACGTGCAGAACTGGGAGGGGGAGCAGACCGAGGCCGGACGCTTCTATTCCCTCGCGCGGTCCGTGACCGATCGTGCGCTGGCGGCGCTCGACGCGGGGACGGGAGCCAAGCAGTTCTTCTGGTTCCACTACTTCGACCCGCACGATCCCTACGGGGACACGGTGGGCGACGTGTACCGGATCGACCAGCTCCTGAACCTGGCGGCGAAGGGCGACCCGGGCATCGACGCGGAGCTCGCTCGCGCCAGGGAGCGCTACGACCGCGACGTCACCGCGATGGACGTAGAGCTCGGCCGTCTGTTCGCACGACTCGCACAGGACGCGGATCGAGTGACGACGCACGTCCTGATCACCGCGGACCACGGGGAGAGCTTCGGCGAGGCCGGCGCACTGGGGCACGGCAAGCGCGTGACGCGCGAACAGGTCGAGGTCCCGCTCGTCCTGGTGTCCCCGAGCGTCTCCCCCGGGCGAGACGCACGCGCGAGCGGCTCGGCGGACGTCGCGCCCACCCTGCTCGCGGCCCTCGGACTCCCGAGCGAGGCGCTGACGGGGCCCAACGGCGGCCGGAACCTCCTGTCGGCGGACTCCGGGCAGGCCGCTGCGGTCTACGGCATGCGCCGCTCCTTCGCCAAGCCCAAGCCCGAGCTCCTGACGGACGGCACGCGCCGCGCGCTCCCTCCGCACTGGTTCTTCCGCGTGGAGCGTGACGAGCTGATCGCGGGCAACGCCGAGGTCCTCGTCGGCGAGGACGACCCCGCGCGGCCGCTGGACGCGGAGACGCCGCAGGCCCTCGAGCTCCGGCGTCTGTTCGCGGGGCTGGCCGCGCTGGTGGAGGCCGGCGGCGCGCTCGAGCTCGTCGATCCGGCGACCCAGGACGCGCTGAACAAGCTCGGCTACGCGCGCTGAGGAGCTGCGTCGCGCCGAGCGCCCGCGCGTCGGGGCCGGACCCCCTTCAGCCGTCGTAGCAGCAGCGCGCGCGCGAGAGCTGCGCGGAGCCCCAGGGAGACGCTGGAGCGTCGTGCCCGATCGGCGAGCCCGGAGGCACGCGCGCGGTGGTGCCGGCCTCGAACGTGTCCGGCTCGACCAGGAAGCGCGCGATGCGGCGTCCGAGCCAGCTGGTCTCGCCGAGCCGGTCGCGCACGAAGCCGAGGTGCTGCCAGACCATGTTGCGCACGCGCGCGTCCGCGCTCTCGTTCGCGGCCAGGCGCAGGAGGTGTTCGACCAGCAGCGCCTGCAGCTCCACCGCGAGGGCGCGGTGCTCCGGAGCCTCGATCGAGAGGATCGCGTCCGAGACCGCGTTCAAGACCTCCGGGAGCGTCGGCATCGACCGATCCATGCCCTGGTCCACCAGGCGCTCCGCGCGGGACGGATGGAGGAGCAGGGCGAGCGTGCGCTCCGCCGAGGCGCGCGCCGGCGCGTAGGGGTCGACGAGCAGACCGCCCGGCTCGAAGCTCTCGCGCGAGCGACCGTACCCCGGGGGCGGCGGCACGAGCCGCGCCTGCAGCATGTGGGGCAGCTTGAGGAACGCGGGATCGAGCGACTCGAGGCACAGGGCGAGCGCCTGCCGCTGGCGCGCTCCCTCCACGGGCCGCACGAGGTCGTCCATCGCGACCGAGGAGCCGTCGGTGACGGCGTAGGTGTACCAGCGCCCACCGACCAGGCGGGCCACCGCCTCGATCTGGAAGCGATGGTGGAGGAACAGCGGGACGAGGACGCGCTCGAGGTCCGCGAGCGGACGGCCGGGGATCAGCGCCGCCTCGCTCAGCCGCATCAGTCCGCTCTGACGCACCTCGTAGCTCGTGCGCAGCGCCTCGAGCGCGTCGGAGCCGTTGTCCCACAGGTTCGCGAGAGGGTGGGCGCGCCCGTCGCCGCGCGCGTCGAAGTCGGAGAGATAGGACACGCCGCGCGAGCGCATCTCCTCGAGCACGCCCTGCAGACCGGCCTCCTCGTCCTCGAACGCGGCGTACCCGTAGCGGATCGCGAGCTCGTCCCAGGCGCCGCAGCCGTCCTCGTAGGCGTCCGAGAGGTCCACCGCGCCCATGCGCCCGGCCAGCGTGACGAGCGGCGCGGGGTAGTCCATGACCGAGGCGCGTCCGTCCGTGCTCGCCGCGAAGTTGTGCGCCAGGCCGAGGGTGTGGCCGATCTCGTGCGCGGAGAGCTGACGGATGCGATCCAGGGCGGCCTCGCGGACCGCCTCGTCGGTGTCCTTCCCGTCCGCGTAGGGGCTGGTCAGGCCCTCGAACAGGAGCACGTCCTGGCGGACGCGCAGCGCGCCGAGCGTCACGTGTCCCTTGAGGATCTCGCCCGTGCGCGGATCCGCCACGGTGTTGCCGTAGCTCCACCCGCGCGTCGAGCGACTGACCCAGCTCACGACGTTGTAGCGCACGTCCTGCAGGTCCGCGTCCTCCGGCAGGAGCTCGACGCGGAAGCCGCCGGGGAAGCCCGCGGCCTCGAACACCGGCACCCAGTAGCGCGCTCCCTCGAGGAGCGCAGTGCGCACGGGCTCGGGCGCGGCGCGGTCCACGTAGTAGACGATCGGTTCGTCGGCCGTGAGCCGGTGCCGCTGGATCACGTGCTGGAGCGTCGGCCGGTCGATGGGCGCGGAGACGTCGTTCCAGCGCGTCGTGAAGAACCCGCAGCGCGGGTCGAAGGCGCGCGTGCGGTAGTCGTTCTCGCTCAGCGCGGGGAGCGCGACGAGCGAGTGACGCACGCGAAAGGAGACCGAGCTCGCGAGCGCCGC
>CAZDYS010000342.1:0-4815 GCA_964509445.1 uncultured Planctomycetaceae bacterium | reverse complement strand
GTTCATCGCGACGAGCACGTCCGGGGCGTCTCCGGGCGTGTGGATGTCGGACGAGCTGAAGTGGATCTGGAAGCCGGAGACGCCGGGCCGCGTGCCCGCGGGAGCACGGATCTCCGCGGGGAAGTCGGGGAACGTCGCGAGGTCGTTGCCGACCACGGCGCTGGTGTTCGTGAACTGGTTGCCGGTGATCTGCATGCCGTCGCCGGAGTCGCCCGCAAAGCGGATGACGACTTGTTCCTGCTGCTGCAGCGGCAGGTCGGCGCCCGGCTCTTTCGTCTGGGTCATCGGTGCGTTACCTGAGCCTCCGAGGCTCGTTGCCGCGGGCGGAGGGGCCCGCGGCGGCGGGGTGGAGAGGGGACGAGCCCCCGTCGTGAGTTCGCGCGCGATTGTGCCAAAACTCGGGGAACGCGCGGTCGCAACCCAGTTCATTCTCTGGACACGTGCGGCCCCTCGCGACGACTCCTCGGCGGGAGCGGCGGCGCGCCGTCGAGGTCGCGACGGAGCGCGAATCGCCCTTGGAGGATTCGGGCCGAGCGGGGAGGATGGAGGACCGCACACGGTGCCCCATGACGGACCTCTCCCAGCCGCGCTTCGCCTGCTCGCTCTCCACCGCGACGGACTCCTCCGCAGCCCTCAAGGAAGCCGTCGAGGGCCTCGAGGCGGGGCTGGACGGCGAGGCTCCGGATCTCGTCGTCGCCTTCGCGACCCACCACCACGGGGAGGCGCTCGAGGGCCTGGGCCCGCGCGTCGCGCGCGCGACCGGCGCCAGCGCCCTGGTCGGATGCACTGCCGAGAGCGTGATCGGCGACGGGCGCGAGATCGAGGGCCGGCCGGGCATCGCGCTGTGGTCCGCGCGGCTCCCGGGCACGGAGGTCCGTCCGTTCACCATCGGGGCGCACCAGGGCGAGGACGGCGAGCCTGCGTTCACGGGCATGCCCCCCATCGGCCAGCCGGAGCGCTCGAGCGTGCTGCTCCTCGCGGATCCCTACACCTTCCCGACGGACCCGTTCCTCGGGCAGCTCAACGAGCGCTTCGCTGGCGTGCCCGTCATGGGTGGCATGGCCAGCGGCGCGATGGGCACCGGTCAGTCGCTGTTCTTCACCGCCGAGGGCGTGCGCGAGTCCGGGAGCATCGGCGTCGTCCTGGAGGGCGACGTGGAGCTGCGCCCGGTCGTCAGCCAGGGCTGTCGGCCGATCGGCAAGCCCTGGGTCATCACCGCCTGCGAGGAGAACCGCATCCAGCGCCTCGGCGGCCGCGCCGCGCTGGAGGTCCTGATGGAGACCTGGCACGGCCTCACGCCCGAGGATCAGGCGCTGATGCAGAGCGCGCCGTTCATGGGGCTCGCCATCGACGCGACCAAGCGGACGTTCGAGCGCGGGGACTTCCTCGTGCGCGGGATCATGGGCCTGAACCAGGCCGACCGCTCGATCGCCGTCGCGGACTACGTGCGCCGAGGCCAGACGGTCCAGCTCCTGGTGCGCGACGCCGCCTCCGCGGGCGAGGACCTCTTGCACCTGATGGGCGCCCAGGGCGGGGGCGCCCTGACGGGCGACCAGACGAACGCCGGCGCCCTCCTGTTCTCCTGCAACGGGCGCGGCAGCCGCATGTTCGGAACGCCGGACCACGACGTCACGAAGGTCCAGGAGGGGCTGCGCTCCCCGATCCCCGTGGCCGGCTTCTTCGCGGCCGGCGAGATCGGCCCGGTGGGCGGACGCAACTTCGTCCACGGGTTCACCGCCTCCGTGGCGGTGTTCCGTCCGCGCGAGGCCTGAGTCCCCGGGCCCTGGCCCGCAGGCCGGATCCGGTCCTCGGCGCGGAACCGCCGACCGCCCGACTTTGGCCGGCTGACGATGGCGCGAGCCGCCCGTGCTTGGTGTCCTCTCCCCCATGAGCACCGAGCTGACCCCCGAGACCATCGAACGAGACCTCGCCGCCGCCATCGACGCCGCCCGGGAGACCGGCCGTCGCGTCGCCTCCCTCCGCGCGATGGAGCGCTGGGAGGGCAAGATGCTCGCCGACGTCGGCGACCAGGCCGGCGACGGATACCTACAGGGGTTCTTCCGCGGCCGCTACCCCGAGGACGGGATCCTCTCCGAGGAGACCGTCGACTCGCCCGACCGGCTCGCGAAGGACCGCGCCTGGATCCTCGATCCGCTGGACGGCACGAAGGAGTACGGGCAGATGCGCGAGGACTGGGCGATCCACGTCGCGCTGACGGTCGGCGGCTCCTGCGCGCTGGCCGCGGTCGGGCTCCCGCACACGGACGACGTCCTGTGGGGCGTCGCGCTGCCCGGTCACGAGCGCGCCGGGTCGACGTCCGGCACGGAGCTCCTGCGCGGGGACTCCACGCCGAACGACCCGCCCAAGGTCGCGGTGAGCCGGAGCCACACGCCGCCCTGGGTCGAGTCGTTCGCGGGGAAGATCGGTGCCGAGCTCTATCCCTGCGGAAGCGCGGGCTTCAAGGTCTCGCGCCTGCTCACCGGGCACGCGGACGTCTACGTGCACAAGATCGGCCTGAAGGAGTGGGACACCTGCGCCCCGGAGACGGTCGCGCGCGCCCTCGGCTGGCACGTTTGCAAGCTCCGCGGAGAGGAGCATCGCTACAACCAGCGCGACCCGAAGAACCACGAGCTGGTGGTCTGCCGTCCCGCCATCGCCGAGCAGGTGATCGAGGCGATCGCGGCCTCCGGCGCCCTCGAGGACTGAGCGCCGCGTCAGGCGGACGCGAACGGCCGGAACGGGTGGTCGTCGTCCGCGTCGACGTCGTTCCACAGCGCCTGGAGATAGGAGCGCGAGTGCTCCCGGAGCAGGTCCGCCTCCGTCGCGGGCCGCTCCAGGGCCTCGACGAAGGGGTCCCAGTCGACGAAGGCGTGCCGCGCACGCGGAACCTCCGAGTACTCGTCCGCGCTGCGGTGCTCGGGAAGCGGAGCGAAGCGCCGCAGGTAGACCGGCTGGAGGCGAACCGCGAGCCGCGCGAGCTCGCCCCAGAACGCGCGGGCCTCGGCGTGGTGCGCGGCGGCGAGCGCGAACTCGGCCAGCCCATAGAAGAGCGGTGAGTCCGGCGACCCGTTCAGCATCGTCGGGATCGGCACCTCGGTCCCGCACCACAGGCGACCGTCGGCGAAGTGGAGCAACGCGCGCCGGACGCCGAGCGGTCGCGCGGACGGACCGAACTCGTCGAACAGGCCCTCGAGCCAGCGCGCGACGCAGGCGACGTCGTCCCGCACCTCCGCTTCCTCCCCCAGGGAGCCCAGGATCGCGTTCGCGTCCCCGGCCACGAGCAGGAGGCGTCGATGCAGGTGCTCCCCGACGAGGGCGCGCACGCGCTCCAGCGGCTCGACCAGCTCGAGCGAGCAGGAGAGGAACCGCAGCACGCGCCGCGGCCAGCCGGTCTCGGCCCGAAGCGCGGCCTCGAGCTCCTCGGGCGCCAGGCTGCTCCAGAAGCGCGTGAGCTCCGGATGCGTGAGGAAGTCGAACGCCACCAGGAACGCACGCTCGGCCGCGTAGGGCAGGGATTCGAGCCACTGCGACCGGACGCGCAACAGGTCGATGGTCCAGCAGGAGACGTGTTCCTCCGCCGCGCGCCGCGCCGCCGCGTCGTCGACCTCCTCCGGCTCGACGGCGAGGACGCGCGCACGGAGCCGCGGCTCGGCCTCCCCCTCCGCGAGCACCGCGATCGTGCGCGCGTCGGGATCGGCGAGCGCGGCCGCGGGGACCTCCCACAGCAAGCCGCTCTCCCCGACCGCGCGCGCCTCGACGCCCTCGACGCGGACGGCCGAGACCCGTCGGCGCTCGGGTGCGAGCGCCAGCAACCGCGTCTCGGCCGATCCCGGCTCCGCCGTCACTCGCCGCTGACCGAGATGTTCAGCTCGATGCGGGTGATCGTCGAGACGAGCACCTCGAACTTGTTCGCCGAGCGCTTGGCGTAGAAGTAGTGGTTCTTGCGCCCGCCCTTCTTGTCGCCGCAGGGATGCAGGTACGTCGGCTCTCCGACGCGGCCGGTCTTCCAGCCGTTCTCGGTCGGCATCGACGGCCCGTGGCGCAGGCTCCAGGTGTGCTTCGCGTCGCTCGCGAGGTCCTTGTGCTTTCGAACCTTCGCGAGGCAGTGGGTGACGAAGCGCTTGTCCATGGACACGCGCGCGCTCGTCGAGGACGCCTTGCCCTCGACGGTGTGGTGCAGCCCGGCCAGCGCCTTGCGATAGGCGCGCAGCTGCCGGGTCGAGATCTCCATCAGTCCGTCGATCGAGGGGTCCTTCGAGAAGTCGCCCTTCTGGGGCAGCTTCGCCAGGACCTCGATCCAGGCGTGCACGTAGTACAGGGTCACTTTCATCTCATCCTCCTAGTCGCCGGGCAGGCTTCCCGGCTGCAGGTCGGCGCTCCTCGCACACCGGAAACCGATGTGGTTGGACGAGTACAAGTCCCCCACGCCGATCTGGGCGTGGGCGTTGTGACGAAAGCTCTCCTCCAGATTCGAGCTCCAGGAACCGCCGTAGAAGAGAGCCTTGCTGGTGTAGGTGACCACCTTGCCCTCGACGCGCTCGACGAACGGACTGAGCGTGAACTCGTCGACGTTCGCGAAGGCGTGGAACAGCCCGAGCGCCCCCTGTCGGTAGCCCTCGGCACGCGCCGGCAGGACCTCCTCGAGGTACAGGCGGTATCCCCGCCGCCAGTCGCTTCCGGGGAAGTCGAAGTACGACCGTCCTCCGACGTTCGCGCGCGGTCGACCGTCGGTCGCGTCCTCGCCGCGCGCGACGACGTCGCGCGACACGTCGCGGAACGCGAACTCTGCCTCCGGGTGCGTGACCAGGCGCTTCC
>CAZDYS010000341.1:0-4821 GCA_964509445.1 uncultured Planctomycetaceae bacterium | reverse complement strand
GCCTACGTCGCGCGCTTCAACGTCAAGGGCGAGGACCAGCAGAAGAAGGTCGGCGAGTGCTCCGGCGGGATGCGCAACCGCATGCTGCCCGCGCGCATGCTGCGCGACGGCGGCAACGTCATCCTGCTCGACGAGCCGACCAACGACCTCGACCTCGACACGCTGCGCGTGCTCGAGGCCGCGATCGACAACTTCCCGGGCTCGGCCATCGTCGTCAGCCACGACCGCTGGTTCCTGAACCGGCTCGTGTCCCACATCCTCGCGTTCGAAGGCGACGGCTACGTCAACTTCCACCACGGCACCTACGAGAGCTACGTCGAGTGGCGCGAGGGCTGGCGCGAGCGCATGGAGTTCCCGCCGGAGTCGGCCGCCGGACGCTACCGCAAGCTCCTGCGGACCTGACGGGGGCCGTCGGGCGGGCTGGACCGGGCCCGCCTGGCGTTCCACCGAAGGCACCGGTCCGCGAGCGACGCTTCCTGCTAGAGTCGGGGTCCCCCCAGGAGGACCCATGCACTCGAGTCGAATCCTTGCCCTCGTCGCCTCGCTCGCTCTGTCCCTCGTGTCCTCGGCCCAGGTCACGCGGGTGCTCGACCAGGAGCT
The DNA here is from genome assembly GCA_964509445.1 of uncultured Planctomycetaceae bacterium. GTDB lineage: Bacteria > Planctomycetota > UBA1135 > UBA1135 > CAZDYS01. The sequence goes on along the minus strand of CAZDYS010000341.1, from coordinate 4,221 downwards.
GCTCGGCGGCCGCACGCTCGACGAGCCCACGGGCACCGCACTCGACGCGCACGGCAACCTGCTCGTGATCTCCGTGGAGAGCCGCAAGGTCTTCCGCGTGAGTCCGACCGGGACGGTCACGACGATGTTCGAGGCGGGGCCGAACCACGCGAACGACTGGGCGGACGAGCTCCTGCCGGACGCGAGCGGCGGCTTCTACCTGCCGACGAACGACGACCTCCTGCACGTCGACGCGAGCGGCGTCGTCTCGGTGCTGCTGGCCGGCCCGGAGGTCGACGGGGAGCCGCTCGAGGTCGAGGACCGCTGGCTCCTCGACGCGAACGGCGACCTCGTCGTGCTGGACGTCGGGCGGAACTTCGACGGCAGCTGGGAGCGGCTCGTGCGCGTCACGCCGACCGGGACCGCCTCCGTGCTCCCGGGCCTGCCGTCTCCGGACGTCAGCTTCGCCGCGGACCTCGCGATCGACGCGGCCGGCAACCTGTTCGTCGTGGGCTACGAGAGCCTCGTGCGCGTCGCGCCCGGCGGCGCGGTCACCCGGCTCCTGGACGCGACCGGCGACGGGCTCGGCAACCCGTTCTCCGGCGGCGTGCGCGTCGAGACGGACGCCGCCGGCGACGTCTACGCACTGGGCGCCAATTCGAGGAACGTGCTCCGCGTCACGCCCGGCGGCGCGATCGTCGAGGTGCTCGGACCGGAGGGCGACGGTCTCGGCAACACGCTCGAGCGCGTCTGGGACCTCGAGGTCGGCGCGAGCGGCACCGTGTTCGTCGCCGACGACGGGAACGTGTTCCGCGTCGGCTCGGGCGGGACCCCCGCGGTGCTGTACGCCTTCGGGGACCCCTGGGAGCTCCTCTACCACTACCCCACCGAGCTGTTCGTGCTCGCCGACGGACGCGTGGTCAGCACGGGCTCCGGGACGGACAACCTGGTCGTGCTCCCCCCCGCCGGTCCGGCGACGGAGATCCTCGGCAAGGCGATCGACGGGAGCCACACGATCCTGCGCGAGCCGCGCGTCGTGCTCGTCGAGCCCGCCGGGGATCTCCTGGTGTGCGGGCGCCAGAGCGACAACGTGCTGCGGCTGCGCACGGACGGGACCACGGAGCTCTTGCTCGACGAGCGCGGCGACGGGATCGCGAACCGGCTCTTCCATCCGATGGGGCTCGGCCGGGACGCGGGCGGCAACGTCTACGTCGCCGGGGAGCTCAGCCGGAACCTGTTCCGGATCGCGCCCGACGGGACGGTCCAGGAGCTGCTCGACGAGACCGGAGACGGCACGGGGAACGAGCTCGGAAGACCGCTGGCGCTGGCCGTCGGGCCCGCCGGCGACGTCTACCTGAGCACCCGCAGCGATCCCATCCCGACCACGAGCGGGCCCTACGACCGCTCGACCCGGCTGTTCCACGTCGCTCCGGGCGGGACCGTGTCCCTCCTGCACGAGGTGGTCGACCAGCTGCACGCGGACCACCTGACGGCGCTCGTCTGCGACGCGGCGGGCAACGCCTTCGCGTGCTCTCCGTCCGCGGACGAGGTGCTGCGCTTCCCGAACCCGGCCTCCGGACAGCCGACCGAGGTCGTGCTCGACGCGAACGGCGACGGACAGGGCGCGGGCATGAGCCGTCCGGTCGCGCTCGGGCTCGACGCGAACGGCGACCTCCTGGTCCGCGCCTCGGGGCACATGCTGCGGCGCACGCCGGGCGGCGCCGTGAGCGTGGTCCCCGGCGGCGACGCCGTGACCGGGCAGGACGCGATCGTCGCGGACCCGGACGGGAATCTCTTCCTGTGCGGGCGCAGCGTGTTCGCCGCCTACCAGCTCACGCCGGGTGGCGTCGCGACGACGCTGATCGACGTGTTCGGGGACGGCCTCGGGAACACGCTGAACTACCCGACCAGCATCGGCGTCGACGACGAGGGCAACGTGTTCGTGGCCGGCTCGGGTACCGACAACGTGTTCCGCATCGCGCCGCACGCCTGGAGCCACGACCGGCCCTTCGGGAGCAACGCGAACAGCCACACGTCCTCCCCGCCCTCGCTGGGCGAGCCCTGGGAGTACGAGGTCGATCTGGCGCTCACCGGACACGCGACGACGCTCGTCGTCGGACGCCCGCACGCCGCGTCGATCGGGCTCGCGAACGGCCAGACGATCCTGATCGACGGACCGAAGCTCTTCCAGAGCGCTCCGCTCTCCGCGCCGCTGGCGCAGGGGAGTCTCCTGGTTCCGCTGGACACGGCGCTCGTCGGCCTGCGCTTCTCCTCCCAGGCCGTGCACTTCGGCGGTCCGCCGTTCGTGCTCTCGAACGCGCTCGACCACCGCATCGGGTACTGACCGGCGCGCCTTTCCCCGCCGGGCTCCTCGGCCGCGGGGACCGGAGGCCCTATCCTCCGGGCGGCGCCCGAGCCCGGCGCCGCCCCCGTGACCCGACTCCTCTTCCCGGACGATCCCGAGCTTCGCCCGACGCACGACCTGACCGCCGTCACGTCGCTCCTCGAGGCGTTCTCGCCCTCGAACGACCACCAGGCCGGCGAGCGGGCGAAGATGCTGTCCTTCGCGGCCGAGCATCCGGACGCGCTGCTGCGCTCGTGCCTCGCGGGGCACTTCACCGCCTCCGCCCTCGTGCTCGACGCGCGGCGCGAGCGCGCGCTGCTCACCCACCACCGAAAGCTGAACCGCTGGCTGCAGCTGGGCGGTCACTGCGACGGCGACGGGAACCTCGCCCACGTCGCCTGGCGCGAGGCGACCGAGGAGAGCGGGATCGAGGGCCTCGCGATCGACCCGCGCCCGGCCGACCTCGACGTGCACACGATCCCCGCGCGCCCGGCCAAGGCGGGGCGCGCCGCCGAACCCGAGCACTGGCACCTGGACGTGCGCTACCTGGTCGTCGCCCCGGAGGGAGCCGTCGAGGTGGTGAGCGAGGAGAGCCTCGCGCTCGGCTGGTTCGCGCCGGAGGAGCTCGCGGGCCTCGACGTCGACGATTCCGTGCGCCGGCTGTTCCGGCTGGCGTTCGGGCGCTGAGGCGGGAGCGCGCGGCTCAGCTGCCGGGCGACAGCGCCACCGAGATCGCGCAGCCCGTGTCGGCGTCGGCGGCCGCCACCGCGTCCGCCGTTCCTGTCGCGCCCGCGCCGACCTGCAGCAGGTAGTTCATCTCGACCGCGATGCCGGCCGCCGCCCCGGCGGGCACGCTGCGCTCGTCGACCACCTCCGTGAACCCCGCCGGCGGCGACCAGGTCGTCGCCGAGGCGAAGCCGAAGGCGGTGACCCAGAGGGTGTTCGCGCGCGTGGTCGTGAGGCTCGGCGCGGTGTGCGTGAGCGAGGAGGCCGTGGAGACGCCGTCCTCGACGTCGATCGGGTCGGCCGGATCGACGCCGCGGAAGGCCGCGATGCCGCCCGCGGAGCCCGTGGAGGCCGAGAAGCTCCAGGCGTGGGTGGCGGGCTCGGCTGCCTCCGCCGCGCGCCGGAAGACCGCCAGGGAGTTCGTGTTGCCGCTCGCGTTGTCGACGCGTCGCACGAGCGTCCAACCCGCGGGCGGCGTGACCACGGCGGTCGACGGGCGAATGGCGATCGAGGCGACGAGCACGTCTCCCTCCTGCGTGCCCGCGGGCGTGTCCAGCACGAGGGTGAGCGCCGTCTCCTCCCCCGCCTGGGTCGCCGCGCGGAACTGGATCGTCGCGACGACGTCGACGCTGGAGGCGTCCGACGCTCCCGAGCCGGGATCGGTCGCGGTGATGGAACAGGCCCCGGCAGCGACGGCGGTCACCGTGCCCTCCGAGCCCAGCGCGTTGCTGACGGAGGCGACCCCCGCGTCCGTCGTGCTCCAGGTCACCGCGTCGGTGACGTCCTGGACCGACGCGTCGCTGTAGGTCCCGGTCGCCGTGAACACCCGGTCCGTGCCGGCCGCGATCGTGGCGGCGCCCGGCTCGACCTCGAGCGAGACCAGGACCGCCGGCGTCACCGTCAGCGTCGTCATGTCGGAGACTCCGGTCCCCGCGTCGGTCGCCGTGATCGTCGTCATCCCGGTCGCCACGCTCGACGCGAGCCCCTCCGTCCCGAGGGCGTTGCTGACCGTCGCGACCCCCGCGTCCGACGAGCCCCAGGTCACCGCGTCCGTGAGGTCCTGCATCGTCGCGTCGCTGTAGGTCCCCGTCGCCACGAACGCCTGGTCCGTCCCCAGCGCGATCGACGGCGCGGACGGCGTCACCGCGAGCGCCACCAGGACCGCCGGCGTC
>CAZDYS010000340.1:0-4822 GCA_964509445.1 uncultured Planctomycetaceae bacterium | reverse complement strand
GAGCTAGGCTGCAGGCATGCTCGCCGCCGTCGCGCTCGGGGCCGCGCTCTGGTTCGCGCCTCTCCAGGAGACCGCGCCCACGCTCGCGGAGCGCGTCGAGACCGCGCGCGCGAGCTCCTTCCGCGACGAGGCGGAGTGGCGCCCGGCCCTGCGTGCGCTCGCGGCGCTGGGAACGGAGGAGGCCCTCGCGGCGCTGATCACCCTCAGCGAAGAGCTCCGCCGGGAAGAGCCGCGCGCCGGCTGCATCCGCGTGGCGGCGCACTTCGTCGGGACCGGGGCCGGGCGGGACGCGCTGCGCTGGCTCGAACGGCTCGCCACGGGAGAGGACCTGGAGCGCGCGCGTCCGGCGGTGCTCGCGCTCGTCGACGCGGGCGCGGGGGCCGGGGACACGCTGGAGCGCGTCGTCGAACGTTCCTCCTTCCCCGAGGTGCGGGCGCGCGCGATCGGTGCGCTGTTCGGTCGGGCGGCGCGGTCCCCCGGACGACGCTGGCTCGAGCGCATCGTGACGCACACCGAGCTCGGTCGTGGAGCGACCCGGGAAGAGCTCCGGCGCGTGCTCTCGCGCTTCGTCCTCGCGGATCATCGGAGGACCGTGGAGGCGCAGCTCAAGACCGGCGCGAGCTCCCCCTTCGTGCAAGCCGTCCTGGTCGAGACCGCGCTCGCGCAGGCCGGGGACGGAGCGCCGGTCGGTCTGCGCGCCGCTCTGCGTAACGCTCACCCGGCGGTCGTGCACGCGGCGCTGCGCGGACTGGTCGAGCGACCGGGCGTCGATCCGGCGCCGCTGCGCGGGGAGTGGGTGCGCCTCGAACGCACGCGCGATCCTTCCGTGCGGCGGCTCCTGGCGGTGGTTCGAGGGCGGCTCGCGCTGGCGGAAGGGGAGACCGACGCGCTGCGCCGGCTCGTGGCGAGCGACCTGCGCACGGATCGTCAGGCCGCGGTGCTCCTCGCGTCCGAGCGCCGCGCGCTGGAGCCCCTGCACCGGCTCCTCGCGGATCCGGACCGGGTCGTCGCGGCGGAGGCGCTGTCGGCTCTCGAGAGCCTCCGCGACCCGGCGTCCCTCCCGGTCCTGATCGAGGCGCTGCCGCGGGCGAGCGGTCAGGTGCGACTCGACCTGCGCGAGACCCTCGCGTCCCTCACCGGGGAGGACCTCGGCGCGCGCTACGAACCCTGGCGCGCCTGGTGGAACGACCGTGCGCCTTCAGAGCCGCTCCCAAGTGAGGCCGAGCTCACGGAGCGCGCGCGCGAGCGGTCCGAGCGGGACGCGACGCGCGCCGCGTTCTACGGACTGCCGGTCGTGAGCGAGCGCGTCGCGTTCCTGTTGGATCTCTCCGGTTCCATGTCCGAGAGGGTCGGCGAGCTCCCGGAGGGGGAGCCCGGGTCGCCCGGCCCGCCGTGGTTCGGTCGCAGCGACCCGCGTCCCGACCGGCTCGGCGTCGCGTTCCACGAGCTGGAGCTCGCGCTGGAGCGCCTCGCCGACGGCACCTGGGTCAACGTCGTGTTCTTCAACGACGAGGTCCACGCCTGGAACGACCGCGCGGTCGAGCTCGACGACGCCACGCGCGCGCGGCTGGTCGCCTTCGTGCGGCGGCAGGTGGCGCGCGGCGGGACGGACCTCTACGCGGGGCTCGACGCCGCCCTGCGCGATCCGCGGCTCGACACGGTGTACCTCCTGTCGGACGGACAGCCTTCGCGCGGCGCGACGCGCGACCCGCAGACGCTCGCGTGCGAGCTGTCGCGCTGGAACGAGGCGCGTCGCGTGCGCCTGCACGGCGTCGCCGTGGGGGAGGAGAGCGAGCTCGTGCGCGCGCTGGCCGAGGCCACCGGAGGGCAATACCTCCTGGTGGACTGAACCGGACGACGCGGGCTCAGGCCGCGCGACGCTGCGGCGGGGCCTCGACGTTCTGCGTGCGCGTGTGCAGCGCGCGGTTGATGCGCTCGCACAGTCCCTGGAACTCGTCGCCGTCGCGAATGCGGCAGGGGCCGATGGCCTCGCCGCGCGCGATCGCGTCGAGGTGCTGTTCGAACCGGTAGATCGGGCCGGCGATGCGGTGCGAGACCAGGATCCCGACGCCGATCATCACCGGGAGCCCCATGCCGGCGGCCACGAGGAACGCGCGCAAGAGCACGCCGCCCATCTCTCGTTCCAGCGCATTCCCCTCGGGCATCGACTGGCTGATCAACCGCAGGTCGAATCCCAGCAGGAAGAGCTGCAGGAGGAGCGATCCGAAGGCGACTGCAGCGAAGACGCCGATCAGCCTCAACTGGAACGCGAGGTGGACGATCTTGCGCGAGCGTTGGTGGGTTCGTGTCGGCATTCGAGGGACTCTCCGTGCTCCTCTGCTTCGAAGCGCGGAGGCGCGGCTCTTGAGATCGATTCGGCGGAAGCTCGTGCTCAGGAGGGGCTCGAAGTTCTTTCTGTGGCTCCGCTGGCCGTCCCTGCGCTCCAGGGGAGTCCCGCCGTGTCTGCCCCCTTCCGTGTCCGGTGAAGATCCTCTACGGTGTCCTCGTGCACGCGAACAGCGCGTTTCGACGCGCTGCACTCATGGTTTTGACAAGGAGGAGGCCTCGACATGAGGACACTCGGAATGGCTCTTCTTGGAGCCGCGTGCACTCTCGCCGCACCCCTGGCGGCGCAACAGCAACGCAAGACGTTCGACGACCCGCGTGTTCCGGTGCGGAACATGCTCTTCCAGGACTTCGACGACGGTTCGATCCTGGTGACGGATGCCAGCGGCCAGTACTGGTTCGACAGCCCAGAGGACTATCTGTCCTCGCGCTACTTCCAGGACAACGGACTGCACTGTGGCAGTGATCAGCTCTTGCATCCGTTCGCGCGCGGGACGACGTCGGACTGCTCCAACGCGAACACGAACCCGACGGCCGAGTACGAGCCGAGCGGCGGCACGCTCTACGAGATCCCCGTCGTGTTCCACGTGCTCACGCGGAACAACGGGACCGGTGCCGTCAGCGACGCGCTGATCAACGCGCAGATCGACGTTCTCAACGAGGACTTCCGCGCGATGGCCGGCACGAACGGGGCCGGCGGTACGGACACGAGGATCCAGTTCACGCTCGCCGGGATCACGCGCTCCCGCAGCAACAGCTGGTACAACGACAGCGGGACCTACTACAACAGCCTCGCCTGGGACACGACCCGCTACCTCAACATCTATACGAACGCGGCGGGGGGGAACCTCGGCTATGCCTACGTGCCGAGCGGCGGAGGCGTCGTGGGGAACACGTGGGATCGCGTCGTGCTGTACTGGCCCACCGTGGGTCGGCCGGCGCCCTACGGAGCGCCCTACAACCTCGGCCGGACCGCTACGCACGAGGTGGGGCACTACCTGGGCCTCTACCACACCTTCCAAGGCGGGTGCACCTCGACCTCCGGCTGCAACCAGAACGGAGATCTCATCTGCGACACGAACCCCGAGTCGCAGCCGAACTACAGCCCGTGCTCCCGGTCCACGTGCGGTTCGCCGGATCCGACGAACAACTACATGGACTACTCCGACGACGTCTGCATGAACGCGTTCTCGAGCGAGCAAGCGCGCCGCATGCGCTGCACGCTGGAGAACTTCCGCGTCGACCTCGCCGGAGGCAACACGGGCGGCAACCCGCCGGGGGCGACCTCCAGCCCGTCGCCTTCCGACGGAGCGGACTCCGTGTCGACCTCCGTGGACCTCTCCTGGGGGGCGGGTTCCGGCGCGACCTCCTACGACGTCTACTTCGGCACGGACTCGACGCCCGACGCGGGCGAGCTGCAGGGCAACCAGACCGGGACGAGCTTCGATCCGGGGACCCTGGCCGAGGGCACGACCTACTTCTGTCGGGTCGGTTCGGTGAGCGCCGACGGCACGACGACCGGTAGCGTCTGGAGCTTCACCACGGAGACGACGGGGCCGAGCAACATCACGCTCTCGAGCCGTCGACGCGGCCGGCGCGCGATCCTCTCCTGGTCCGGGGCGAGTGGACAGGTCGTCGAGATCTACCGCAACGGGAGCCTCCTGACGACCACCAACAACGACGGTTCCTACACCGACTCGTTCGCTCGTGGTACGTCCGGGACGTTCACGTACCAGGTCTGCGAGCCCGGCGGAGCCTGCTCCAACACGTCGAGCGTGACGTTCTAGCCCTCTCCTGGGGCATGCTCCGGGGGCGCGCGAAGGTGGCTTCGCGCGCCCCCATTCGTAGGAACGGGTCCCCCCTAGGTCCCGGGCAGCTCGTCGCCGTAGCGAGCGGCGAGGCGCGTCAGCTCCGCCTCCAGGTCGGCGCGCACGTCCTCGTAGGCGGCCCGGCCGTGCACGCTCTGGCGCTCCTGGGGATCGCGTTCGAGGTCGAACAGCTCCCAGGCGTCGAGCTCCGGATAGCGGATCAGCTTGTAGCGCGCCGTGCGCACGCCGTAGTGCTGGGGAACCGCGTGCGGACCGGGGAACTCCCAGTAGCGGTAGTAGATCGAGTCGCGCCAGTCGGCCGGTTCCTCGCCGCGCAGGAGCGGCAGGAGGCTCTGCCCGTGCAGCTCCTCCGGGACCTCGAGGCCCGCCAGCTCGAGGAGCGTGGGGGCGAGGTCGACGTTCTGCACGAGCTCGTCGATCGTGCTGCCAGCGGCGACGGTCTCGGGCCAGCGGACGAGGAGCGGCGTGCGCAGCGACTCCTCGTACATCCAGCGCTTGTCGTACCAGCCGTGCTCCCCGAGGTAGAAGCCCTGGTCCGAGCTGTAGATCACCAGCGTGTCGTCGCTCAGTCCCTGGTCGTCGAGCGCGTCGAGGAGCGCGCCGACTCCGTCGTCGACGGCCTGGATGCAGCGCAGGTAGTCCTTGAT
>CAZDYS010000339.1:0-4823 GCA_964509445.1 uncultured Planctomycetaceae bacterium | reverse complement strand
TTCCTCGCAATCGTCCGTTCGCTGCAGAAGCTGCGGGACACGACCAGCCTGGGATACCACGGCGACCTGAAGCCGGAGAACGTGATCATCAAGCCGTCGGGAACGGCGGTCATGATCGACCCGGCGCTGCGCACGACGCAGGAGAACCTCATCTCCACCACGCCGCACTACAACCCGCTGCTCCTGCGCTCGCCCAAGGCGGACGTGATGGGCATCGGCGTGATGCTCTACGAGATCCTGACCGGCACCCTGCCGTTCGACGAGGCGCCCTGGCGCTACGCCGGACTCGAGCAGGGCGGTGAGGTCGAGCGCCTGAGCCTGAGCTACTTCCTGTCCTACCCGCCGCCGCGTTCGCTCAACCCGAACACGCCGGATGCCCTCGAGAAGATCACGTACCGCTGCCTGACGGTGATGGACTACGGTCTCGAGGACCTCGAGCAGGACCTGGTCGACTTCCTCCGCAAGGAGTAGACGCGGCTTGCGGGCGTCGGGCGATCAGCCCTTCGCCGCGTCGATCCGCATCTCGGCCAGACGGGCCGCGGCCTCCCGCGTGTTCACGTCGCGCTCACGCGCGATCTCGAACACCTTGTGGAGGTTGTCCTTGATCGTGGCGATGCGCGCCAGCGCGGCGTCCTCCACGTAGCCGCCGTCCTGCAGCTCCATGTAGACGTTGATGATGCCGCCGGCGTTGATCACGTAGTCGGGAGCGTAGAGCACGCCACGCGCCTTCAGGTCCTCCGCGTGCTTCGGCTCGAGCAGCTGGTTGTTGGCGCAACCGGCAACGGCCTTGCAGCGCAGCGCGGGGATCGTCTCGTCGTTGATGCCGGCGCCGCGCGCGCAGGGCGCGTAGATGTCGACCTCGGTCGTGTGGTGCCCTTCGTCGGGGACCGCCTCGTAGCCGAACTCGCTGCAGAGGCGATCGACCTTGGCCTCGTCGATGTCGCAGATGATGACGCGCGCGCCCTCTTCCTTGAGGTGCTTCGCGAGCGCACCGCCGACCGCGCCGACGCCCTGGATCAGGATGCTGCGCCCCTCGAAGGAGCTCGAGTCGAACAGCTCCTCGGCCACCGCGCGCAGGCCGTGCACGCAGCCGATCGCGGTGTACGGGCTCGGGTTGCCGGAGCTCCCGGACTCGCGCGAGAGGCCGACGACCCAGCGCGTGCTCTCGCGCACGTGCTCGAGGTCGGACACGCCGATGTTCATGTCCTCGGCGGTGATGTAGCGACCCTCGAGCGAGTCGACGAAGCGCCCCATCGCGCGGAACAGGTCGGCCGACTTGATCGCCTTGGGATCGCCGATCAGGACCGACTTGCCGCCCCCGAGGTTCAGGTCCGCCACGGCGGACTTGTAGGTCATCCCCTTCGAGAGCCGCAGCACGTCGAACAGCGCCTCGTCCTCGGAGACGTAGGGCAGCATGCGCATGCCGCCGAGAGCGGGTCCGAGGGTCGTGTCGTGGACAGCGATCAGGGCGTGGAGACCGGTCTCCTCGTCACGACCTCGGACGACCTTCTGGTAGCCGTCGACCTGAATCTCCGAGATTTCCATGCAGACTTCCGACGTGGGTTCCGGGGCTCCCGAGCGGCCGCGCGCGGGCCGAATCGGGCTGGAAGCGGCTTGCCGCTCCGCGAAAACGGGGCGGCATCCTACGGACTGGACGTCGGTTCGTCGAGAGCGCGGCGCGCGCCGTCAGCCCTCACAACGAGACAACCAGATCCCTTGATCCGTCAGGAATCCGCTTCTGCGGGCTGCGCGTCGGCCCCCTCGGGCTTGGGAGCGATGTCCCGCGCGTTCTTGCACGCCGGATAGGCCGAGCAGGCGAGGAACTCTTTCCCCCAGCGGCTCTGCTTGACGACCATCGCCTCGCCGCACTTGTCGCACTTCTCGTCGGTCTCCTTGGGCTTCTCGCGCAGCTCGTCGGGCAGCGGCTTGGCGTTCCGGCACTTGGGAAAGGCGGAGCAGGCGAGGAACGGGCCACGGCGTGAGCCGCGGATGATCATCTCGCTCCCGCACTTGTCGCAGTCGATGCCGGTCTTCTTCGGCTCGACGATCTTGCCGTCCTCGTCGACCGACGCGGTGCTCTTGCACTTGGGGAACGCGGTGCAGGCGAGGAAGCGACCGCGCTTGCCGTCGCGGATGACCATCGGACTCTCGCACTTGGGGCACTTGTAGTCCGTCTCGATCGCCGGCGACGTCTTGCGCACGCCGTCCGCCGGGAGCGTGTTCTTGCAGTCCGGGTACTTCGAACAGCCGAGGAACTTCCCGCGCTTGTTGTAGAGCACCGCCATCTGCGACCCGCACTTGTCGCACTTGATGTCGGACAGCTCGGGGTCCGTCTTCAGGCTGCGCATGTTGGTCTCGGCCTTCTCCAGGTCCGAGACGAACAGATCGTGGAAGCTGCGGACGACGTCGTCCCAGCGGCGATCGCCACGCTCGACCAGGTCGAGGTCGCTCTCCATGCCCGCCGTGAACTCGGTGTTGATCAGGTTGCCGAAGTGGCCGACGAGCTGATCGGTCACGATCTCCCCGAGCTCGGTCGCGTGGAAGCGCCGCGTCTCGAGCGTGACGTACCCGCGGTCCTGGATCGTCGAGATGATCGTGGCGTAGGTCGACGGACGGCCGATGCCCTTCTTCTCGAGCTCCTTCACCAGCGTCGCCTCCGTGAAGCGCGGCGGCGGCTGCGTGAAGTGCTGCGTCGCGTCGACGCGCTCGGGCTTGTAGGTCTTGCCGACCTCGAGACCGTTGGGGAGGCGCTGGTCGCCCTTGTCCGTGTCGATGCCGAAGACGCGCAGGTGCCCGTCGAAGACCTGGACCTCGCCCTGGGCGACGAAGCGCGCGAGCGGCTCCTTCGCGTCCTGGTCCTCGCGCGGGTGCTGGAACACCGCGGTGGTCACGTTGGCGATCGCCGGCTTCATCTGGCTCGAGATGAACTTGTTCCAGATCAGCCGGTAGAGCTTGAACTGGTCGGGCGAGAGCACCTTCTCCAGCGCCTTCGGCGTGCGCGAGGGCTCGGTCGGCCGGATCGCCTCGTGCGCCTCCTGGGCGTTCTTGGACTTGGTGCGGTACTGGTTCGGCTTCTCGGGGAGGTACTGCTCACCGAACTCGCTGCCGATGACCTGACGCGCTCCCTCGATCGCGACCGGACTCACGCGGATGGAGTCCGTACGCATGTAGGTGATGAGACCGACGGAGCCCTCGCCGGGCACGTCGACGCCTTCGTACAGCTGCTGCGCGATCATCATCGTCTTCTTCGCGCTGAAGCGCAGCATGGTCGAGGCCTTCTGCTGCAGCTGACTGGTCGAGAACGGCGGCGTGGGCCGACGGGTCTTCGGCTTCTCCTCGAGCTCGACCAGCTCGAGGGTCTCGTTGCCGACGAGGCGCACGACCTTCCGGTCCTGCTTCTTCTCGACGACCTTGTTCACCATGGAGCCCTCCGCGGGCTCCTCCTCCGGCGGAGCGACCCACTCCTCGCCGCCGAGCCGCTTCACGAGGGCCGTCGCCGCCTCCTCGCCGAGGTTCTTCTCGATGCGCTCGTCGCCGAGGCGCTTGAGGTCGGCCGTGAAGGCCTTGCCGTCGAGCTCGAACTGGGAGGCGACGCGCCAGTACTCCTCGCTCTCGAACGCGCGGATCTCCTTCTCACGCTCGACGATCAGCCGCACGGCGACGGACTGGACGCGGCCCGCGGAGAGCCCCTTGGCGATCTTCTTCCAGAGCAGCGGGCTGAGCTTGTAGCCCATGATCCGGTCGAGCACGCGGCGCGCCTGCTGGGCGTCCACCTTGTCCGTGTCGAGGCGACCGGGCTCCTTGAACGCCTCCTTGATGGCGCTCTTGGTGATCTCGTTGAAGACGACGCGGTAGACGCGCTCGTCGGGCACCTCGAGGATCTCGAAGAGGTGCCAGGCGATGGCCTCCCCCTCGCGGTCCATAGCGGGGGCGAGGTAGACGGCCTCGGCCCCCTTGGCGATCTTCTTCAGCTCCGAGATGACCTTCCCCTTGCCGCGGATGGTCGTGTACTCGGGCTCGAACCCGTGTTCGATGTCGATGCCGAACTTGCCCTTCGGCAGATCGCGCACGTGCCCCATGGAGGCCTTCACCACGAAGTCGGAGCCCAGGTACTTGTTGATCGTGCGGGCCTTCGCGGGGCTCTCCACGATCACCAGGGACTTCTTCTTCCGGGTGCGCTTGGTCGCCTTGGACGCCGTCTTCGGCTTGGTCTCGGGTTCTTTTTCTTCGGACATGAGCGGCTCCCACCGTGGGCGGCTCGCGTGCTGAATGCAAGTCGGGCGGCCTCCGGGAAGGGCGGCATAGCAATAGGAGGGGATCCGCCGCTGTCAAGACGGCCAAGCCGGTCGCTATGCTCGCGGGGGCACCGATGGTTGGCCCCCTCGACGACCGCCTGACCTCCCCCGCGGAGGCCCGAAAACCGCCCGGAAAGCCCTGGGAAGGCGTGTTCGAGCTGCGGGGCCTGAGCTTCTGCACGCTCTGGACGACGGGCCCGGATCCGGAGACGGACGGCGTGTTCCGAATGGCGGCGCTGCGCCGGGATCCGGCCACCGGGGCCTGGGAGTCCTTCGAGCGACTCGCCCGCCCGTTCGCCTACGGGGAGGCCGAGGAAGCGGGCTCCGCGGCCACCCAGCGCATGGCCCGGGAGTTCGGGGTCCGCGGGGCGGACCTGGCCCAGGCCGCGCCGGCGCCGGAGGTGCTCGGGGAGCTCCAGCGCTTCCTGACCGGCCGCACGGTCGTGGTCGTGGACCGGGACGCGTTCCGCAGCTGGTCCCTGGCCCTGGGGGGCGATGCGGGCGCCTCGACCGGGCGGCTCCTGGACC
>CAZDYS010000338.1:0-4833 GCA_964509445.1 uncultured Planctomycetaceae bacterium | reverse complement strand
CCTCGGCAAGTTCCACGCCGTGGACGTCCCCGTCTGGGGCGAGATCGGCACGACGGTCGCCGCCATGGACGAGGCGCTCTCCGGCGGAACGGCATCGGTCGACGTGCGTGGCGAGATCGCCGAACGCTGGGCGATCTGGCGCGCGGAGAAGGAGCGCCGGCGCGCGGACGACCGAGGCAAGGGGCTCGACTCCGCCTCGATCTTCCACGCGCTGTCCGAGCTCACGCCGGAGGACGCCATCCTCGCGGTCGACGTCGGCAACAACACCTACTCGTTCGGCCGCTACTTCGAGTGCCGGAACCAGGCGATCCTCATGTCCGGTTACCTGGGCTCCATCGGGTTCTCGCTGCCTGCGGCGATGGGCGCCTGGGCCGCGACGCAGGAGAGGAACTCGAGCTTCGCGGGACGGCAGGTCGTGTCCGTCTCCGGAGACGGAGGCTTCGGCCAGTACCTCGGCGAGCTCACCACGGCCGTCAAGTACGGGATGAACATCACGCACGTGCTGCTGAACAACTCCGAGCTGGGCAAGATCTCGAAGGAGCAGCGCGCCGGCGAGTGGGACGTGTGGCAGACCTCGCTCGTGAACCCGAACTTCGCGGACTACGCCGAGCTGTGCGGCGCCTGGGGACGACGCGTGACGAAGAAGTCCGAGCTGGAAGAGGCGCTGCGCGAGGCGCTCGCGGTCGACGGTCCCGCGCTGGTGGAGCTGGTCACCGACGTCGAGCTCCTGTAGAGCGCGACGACCGTCAGCCGGACTCCTTCTCGCCGTAGCGGTTCCCCCAGCGAGCCAGCTCCACGATGGCGGGGATCAGGCTCTCCGTGCGTTCGGTGAGGAGGTACTCGACGTGGCGCACGTTGCCCTCCTCCCGCACCTCTCGCTGCAGCAGTCCGTCCCGCTCCATCGACCGGAGCTGACGAAGGACCACACCGCGGTTCACGTGAGGGAGCGCGCGACAGAGTGCGTTGAAACGCGTCGTGCCGTCGTACACGTGCCACAGGAGGTTCGTCTTCCACTTCCCTGCGAGGCGGTCGAGCGTCAGCGCGATCGGGCAGGGGTACCGAGCGTCTCCGAAGGTCCAGGTGTCCACGCAGAGGATCCAGAGGGGTGGTTGCACCGAAGCAACCGCTTGCCGGCCGCCACGGGTCGAGCGATCTTCGTCTCCGTGACTCTACTCCACCGAAGACTCCGGTTCCCGAAGCTCGCGAGCGTGCTGAGCGCCCTGCTCTGCGCGGCCTGCACGTCGCTCGACCCCACTCCCATGCTGACCCTCCGACACGTCAACCCCGACGAGATGCACAAGAACCCCGCCTTCAGCCAGGCCATCACCGTGCACGGTCCCCACGAGACCGTCTACGTCGGTGGGCAGAACGCGGTCGACGTCGACGGCCAGATCGTCGGTCGCGGAGACGTCGCGCTCCAGGCCACGCAGGTGGCGCGCAACGTGCGCACCGTGCTCGACGAGGTCGGCGCCACGAGCGATGCCGTCGTGAAGTGGAACGTCCACCTGGTCCAGGGACAGGACGCGCGCGTGGCGATGCAGGCCTTTCTCGCGGAGCTGGGAGTCCCGGAGCGACCTCCCACGGTGACGGTGCTGCTCGTCGCCGGCCTCGCGCACCCCGACTTCCTTCTGGAGGTCGACGCGGTGGCGGTCCTGCCGATCGACGGCTGAGGCCCCGCGCGAGGACCCCCAGGACCCTCGGTGGCACGCTCTCCATGCGCGGCGTAGCCTGGAGCGTATGGCGCAGGTCAAGCTCGTCTCCGTCGTCGTCGGAGGGATCTGCATCGTGCTCGGCGTCTGGTTCGCGACGCGCGATGAAGCTCCCCGAACGTCCCCCGCGGCCGAAGCTCCGGAGCAGACGGTCGCCTCGCGCGGCCTGGTGACGGAGGGGGCGCCGTCCGTCTCCCGGGCCGCCGACCTCGCCGAGCCTCGCTCCGCCGTCGAGGAGTCCGCGCGAGACGTCGCGGCGTCGGAGTCCGTGCTCCCGGCGAACGCCTGGTTGACGGGCCGCGTCGTCGACGACGACACGGACCAACCGGTCGCCGGCGCTTCGGTGCGCGCGGTGTTCCGCCTGCACGAGGGGTTCTCGAACCTCGATCTCGACACGAAGGACACGCTGCGGGAGGTCGGAGAGACCGCCAGCGACGACACCGGAGCGTTCCGGCTCCAGGTCACGCCCGATGCTGCGAACGAGCTCGTCGTCCGCGCGCGCGGGTACGCGGACCTCGTGCGCGAGCACGCCTTCGGCGGAGAGGAACGCGAGCTCCGGCTCGTCCCCGCCGCCGTCTTCGAGGGTCAGGTGACACGCGCCTCCGACGGCTCCCCGCGCGCGGGCGTTCTGGTGCGCGGCTGGGAGGCCAGCACGGGCGTCGAGCGGTTCGAGGGCACGACCGACGGCGGCGGCTTCTTCCGGTTCGATCAGCTCGAGCACGGCGTGCTCAACGTCGAGGTGCGTCCGCTCGAGCTCGCGTCACCGGCTTGGCAGACGATCGAGCTCCCGCGCGGCGGACGCGTCCGCAAGGACTTCGCCCTCGAGGACGGCATCCTGATCCACGGCCTCGTGACGGACCAGGCGACCGGGGAGCCGATTCCGGACGCCGAGGTCGGTCACGGCTGGACCTTCCAGCGGCGCGTGCGGACCGACGCGGACGGACGCTACGCGCTCCGCGGCTTCGGAGGCCCCGGGACCTACGACGTTCACGTGCGTGCGCCGGGCTACGGCGGCGACCAGCACGAGTTCGACTACGACGACATGCCCACGAGCGACGTCGAGCTCGACTTCGCGCTGGCCTCCGCACGCGCCGCGTTCGGGCGCGTGGTGGACGCGAACGGGGATCCGCTGGAGGACGTCTACGCCGCGGGCGTGGCCTCGAGCCGGCGAGACGGGCTGCAGTTCACCGACTGGGAGTCGACCGCGACCGACGCGGAGGGCCGGTTCCGCTTCGAGAGTCTCGACCGGCGCCTCTCGCATCAGCTCGTCCTGCGCAAGGAGGGCTTCGGGAGCCGCGTCTACGACTTCCCCGAGGACGAGTGGGAGCGGTCCGAGGTCGACCTGGGCACGTTGACGCTGCACCCTCCCGCCGTCCTGCGCGGAACGCTGCTCTCGGACCAGGGCGAGGCGCTGCCGAACTACAAGGTGCTCCTGCGCGGCACGAACGAGGACATCGGGAGGCTGCGCTCCGACGAGAGTCGTGTGGACACGATGCACTACACGGACACGCGCACCTCGCAGACCGACGGC
Source organism: uncultured Planctomycetaceae bacterium (assembly GCA_964509445.1). Lineage (GTDB taxonomy): Bacteria > Planctomycetota > UBA1135 > UBA1135 > CAZDYS01. Next base: position 1,593 of record CAZDYS010000338.1, on the reverse strand, counting down.
GAGGGTCGGTTCCGCTTCGGCGGCCTGGCCGGTGGTGCCTACGAGGTCTTCGCGCGCGTCGTCGGGAAGTACCAGTCGGGCGCGGAGCTGCCGGTGACGGTCGGGGAGGGCGAGGTCCTCGAGGGGCTCGAGCTGGTCCTGCCTCTGGGCAAGTTCGTCCGCGGCCGCGTGCTCTCTCCGGACGGGGAACCGCTGGCGCGCGTGCGCGTGATGGCGTTCCCGACGGAGGGAGAGGGACGCGAGCTGAACGGGGTCGAGTCGGGCGCGGACGGACGGTTCGAGCTCAACGGCATCACGGACGACGAGGTCGACCTGATCGCGTTCCTGACCTTCTACAACTTCACCCACCCCGAAGCGCCTCTCGCGGCCAACGCGCCGCTGCGCGTCTCCGCCGGCGAAGAGGACGTGGTGCTGCGCCTCAACCGACAGACGATCCTGCGCGGCGTCGTCCTCGACCCGAGCGGCGAGCCGGTACCGAAGCTCACCGTGTCCGCGCACTGGCCCGGGACGTCCCGACAGCTGGCCTGGGGCGAGACCGACGACGAGGGACGCTTCGCGCTGGAGGTGCCGGAGGCGACCCTGGTCGACCTCGAGACCGCCCAGTTCCTCAACGTGGGCGAGGGTCGCTACCTGACGACGGAGGCGGGCCTGACGCGCAAAGACGTGCCGACGGACGGCGGCGAGATCGAGATCCGCCTCGAGAAGGACGTCGAGCAGCCTTAGTTCGGTGGGGCCCGGAGGCGGCCCCCGCGCGCGTCAGCCCAAGAGCTCGCCCGCGAGCCGCTGCACGAGCTTGCCGTCGACCTTGCCCTTGTGGGCCGCCATCACCGCCTTCATCACCTGCCCCATCTCCTTCTTCGAGGAGACGCCGAGCTCCGTGATCGTCGCCTGCACGATGGAGCGGACCTCGTCCTCGGAGAGCGCCTTGGGCAAGTAGCGCTGCAGCACGACCATCTCGGCCTGCTCGCTCTCCGCGAGCTCGGGGCGGTTCGCGTTCGCGTACTGCTCCGCGGAGTCCTGGCGCTTCTTGACCTCCTTCTGGAGGACCTGGAGCTCGTCCGACTCGGCAAGGTCCTCCCCGGTCTCGATGCGCTTGTTCTTCAGCGCGGCGATCGCCATGCGCAGGGTCTCGCGCGCGACGGTGTCGCCGGACTTCATCGCGACCTTCAGGTCCTCCTGGAGCTTCGCTTGCAGACTCATGGCTAGGCGTCGTCCTCCGGCGCGTCTTCTGCTTCCGCGGAGGCGTCGTCGGGCCCGTCCGCCTCGACGGCGCCGGGCGCGTCGACGATCGGCGGCGTCGCGGTCGTGACGTCCTCCTCCTCGGCCATCGCGAGGTCCGCGGCGCGCACGATCTCCGTGCTGACCAGCTGGTCCTCCGACTTCAGGTTGATGAGGCGAACGCCCTGCGTACCGCGACCCATCGGGCGCATGTCGGCGACGGGCGAGCGAACGATCATCCCGCTCTTCGTGATGAACATGACGTCGTCCTCGTCGGCCGCCAGGGCCACCCCCATCACGAGGCCGTTGCGGGAGGTCGCCTTGATGTTGATCACGCCCTGGCCACCGCGGTTCTTGACCGGGTACTCCTCGAGC
>CAZDYS010000337.1:0-4856 GCA_964509445.1 uncultured Planctomycetaceae bacterium | reverse complement strand
CATCGCGTCACCCCCGATCCCCGCCGTGCCGTCGAGGACGACCGGCGGCTCCGCCTGGCGCGCGGCCCACTCCTGGATGCGCCGCGCGCGCAGGGCGGCCACCCGCTGGTCCGTGGCCTGTTCGAGCCCCTTCGGCGTGAGGTCGAGCCGCTCGGCGTCCGGGAGTCGGCCGCGGGCGCGGCGGCGCAGCGTGGCGAGCTCCGCCGCCTCCCGCGCGAGCTCCGGCGGGAGCACCTTCCGGAGCTTGCGCCCCAGCGCCAAGAGGTCGCGAGCGTCGATTTCCGGGCCCAGGGCCTGCAACGCGTGCTCGATCTCGGGATTCATGAAGGGACCAGGATCGCCGTGCAGCGCCGTGAGAGGGGATTCCCAAACATGGGAATCGCGGTCTCGGGGACAATCGGGAGGGATCGACCCCGCGTCGGAACTGCCAGCATGGCCGATGCCGCTTCTGTCGCCAAGCGGTTCCGTGCCTTGCTCGCAACCGGGCGCGGAACCCGGTCCCCCTTAGAGAGAGATGCTTTGGAACGGATCCTCCTGATCGAAGACGACACGAGCTCGCAGCTGCTCTTCCGCAACCGGCTCCAGGAGCTCGGTTACGAGGTGGTGGTCGCGGGCACCGGGGCGCGCGGCCTCATGGAGGCGCGCGCGGGACGCTTCGACCTGTACCTGGTCGACATCGGTCTCGGATCCGGGATCGACGGCTACGAGGTCTGTCGCCGCCTGAAGGGCATGCCGCGCCTGCACGGCACGCCGGTCGTGCTGGTCAGCGGGCAGGTGAAGAGCCAGGAGGACCTGCACCGGGGCTACGAGGCGGGCTGCGAGGCCTACCTCGTGAAGGGCGACCTGACCCAGGTCGAGGACGTCGTGCGGGCGATGCTGCGGATCAAGTCGCTGCAGCACGAGCTCGCGCTGCAGAACCGCATGCTCGAGGAGCGCAACCGTCACCTCAAGGAGCAGCGGGAGCGCGGTGCCGAGCTCGAGAGCGCGCTCCTGGAGAGCGGCGCCCACGCCACGGTCTTTCGCGATCTCGCGGCGGGCAAGCCCGACGGCACGCTGCTGGTCGACGCCGAGGGCGTCGTGCGCATGACCGATCGCGGCGCGCAGGAGATCCTGGGCCGCAAGCTCGAGGGCGAGCACCTCGCCGACCTGGCCCCCGGAACCGGGCTCGAGGCCTACGTGCGCGACGTGCACACCGCGCCTCACGAGGCGTTCCGGTTCGACCTCGAGTGGGCCAACGGGTCGGTGCGCTCCCTGTCCGCGACCGTGATCCCGACGGTCCCGGTCAGCGTGGGGGACGGACCCGGCAAGGTCGTGCTGCTCTCCGACGCGACCAAGCGCAAGCTCGCCGCGGAGGCACTCCGGATCGAGGGGCAGGGCATCCTGCGTCGGGAGCTGGGCCCGCTCGTCGAGTCCGCGCGCGCGACCTTCCACCCGGGGGCGATCCTCGGCCACTCCGAGGAGATCCAGCGCTATCGAGCGCGCGTGGCCCAGGCCGCGGCGCTGCGCGACACCGTGCTGCTCGTCGGCGCCCCCGGGAGCGGGAAGTCGTTCGCGGCGCGCTGCATCCACTACACGAGCGGCGCGAGCGGTCCGCTGCTGAGCCTCAACTGCGCCGCGCTGCAGCCGGAGCTGCTCGAGCGCGAGCTGTTCGGGTACGCGAAGGACGCGTTCCCGGACGCCGTCGCGAGTCGTCCCGGCCTGTTCCAGCTCGCCCAGCAGGGCTCCGTCTTCCTCGAGGAGATCGGTTCGATGTCGCTGGAGCTCCAGGAGCGCGTCCTGAAGGTCCTGGAGAGTCACTCCATCCAGCGTCTCGGCTCCACCGACGCCGAGCCCGTCGACGTGCGTCTGATCGCGGGCTCCAGCACGGACCTCGCGGACCTGGTCGCGAAGGGGCGCTTCCTTCCCGAGCTGTTCGCCCAGCTGTCCGTCCTCGCGCTGCGCGTGCCGGAGCTCGGCAAGGGGCACCCGGACCTGCCGCTGTTCCTCCAGCACTTCCTGTCGCGCTTCGCCGCGGGGCGCGAGCTCGAGGTCTCGAGCGAGGCGCTGTGGGTGCTCTCCGAGTACGACTGGCCCGGCAACTTCCGCGAGCTGGCGCACTGCGTCGAGGTCGCCTGCGCACAGTCCGAGGACAACGAGATCGGCGTCAGCGCCTTTCCGCCCGCACTGTTCGACCTCTACAAGCGCCTGTCCGGCGCGGACTCGATCCCGAGCACGGCGCCGGCTCCGCTCCGCGCGTCCCCCGGTTCCTCACGAGAGCGTCTCGCCCAGGAGGTCCAGGGCTTCGAGGGGATCGAGGGGCCGCCCAGCTTCGAGGCCTACGAGAAGAGGGCGATCCTGCACGCTCTGCGCGAGACCGGGGGCGACAAGCTCGCCGCCGCGCGCCTGCTCCAGATCGGCAAGAGCACCTTCTACCGCAAGCTCAAGACGCACGGACTGAGCTGACGCGCGTCAGCCGCCGATGCGCACCGAGGCGGGCTCGCTCGCAGCCGCGAACTCGGAGGTGGACGTGATGCCCGGCGAACGCAGTCGTGCCGTGAGCTCGCCCGCACCGGCGTCCGCCGGCAGCGTGCCCTCCAGCATGCGGATCGGCCGCGGCCCCGTGTCGTAGACCAAGAGGTCGTTGCGGGCGTCGACGCTCGCTTCGCGGTCCCAGCTCCCGGTCGGCCGCAGGTGGTAGAGCGTCCCGTCCTGTGCGCGGAACTGCACCGCCAGGTGCACGATCTGCCGGTGCCCCGCGTGCCGCGTCTCGACGCGGAACCTGCGTCCGTCGCTCGGGTCGAGCGTGAGCTCGACTCTCGGCATCAGGTGCAGGTCACGGTTGCGCAGCAGCAGGAACGGGTTCGGGGACGGCTGCTCCGGACGATCCTCGGAGGCGGGGATCGGAACGGAGACGACCTCGAAGCGTCGCAGCACGGTGGTGAGCTCCTGCATGCGCGCCGGCGTGTCCCCAACGGAGTCGAAGCGCGCCAACCACTGGTGCAGGAGGTCGGTCAGCGGGAGCCCCTCCGTCCCCGTCGAGAGCACGAGGTAGTCCGCGGGCTCGGCCAGGGCACGGACCAGGTCGACGCGCGGTGCACCGTTCCAGGACTCGGCCTTCTCCTCGCCCGGCGGCGGCTGCGTGCGGCCGAGCAGGTCGTAGACCCGCTTGCGCGAGAGGTAGCCGATCGCGCCGGGCCAGAACGTGGCGATGCGCGCGTCGGCCGGGACCTTGTCACGCAGGAAGATGCCGACCTTGCGTAGCCGGTCGACCTCGCGCGACTCGTCCAGGAGCCCCGTACGCCCCAGCTTGCGCGGGTGCGCGCTGGCGAGACGGGCGTTGGGCTCCATCCAGGCGTTCAGCGCGCTCTCCAGCTTCAGCGGCCCGAAGTCGCCCGGCAGCTTGCTCGCGAGCAGCGCCGCGACCACCGTCACGCCCAGGATCGACCAGGCGATCGGCGTGTGGCGCGGCGTGCGATCGAGCCAGTCGGTCATCTCGCTCTGGATCGCGACGAAGGCCAGCGGAAGCGCCGGCGCGACGGCGTTCCAGCAAGGCAGCCCGTCGCCGCCGTTCATCACGGTCACGAGGCACCAGACCAGGAACAGGAGCAGCGCGCGCCGGCCGACGGCCGAGCTGCGCCCGAAGGCCAGGAAGGTGACCGGCAGGATCAGGAGCAGCGCCGAGGGCGACGTCCAGAAGAAGTCCCCGAGGTAGGCGAGCCCGAGCTCGACGCGCGCCCCGTCCGGCTGCAGCACGTTCGCCGTGAAGGGAGCGATCCACTCGCCGATCCACAGCCCGCGCGCGATCGTCAGGAGCGCGACGACTCCGGCGGCCACCGAGAGCGACCGCCGCACCGATCCGCGCGGCGGCTTGCCTTCCACGGGCGGCGGAGACGGACGGTCGAGGATCTCGAGCAGCACGAACGCCAGGAGGAGGAACAGGCCCTCCGGCCGGCACAGGCACAACAGGACCAGCGCGGTGGCGAGCACGACTCCGCGCCCGCGCTCGAAGGCGAGGAAGGCCGTGCTCGCGAGCAGCATCGCGAGCGGTGCCTCCGTGCCGCTGGCGGCGGCGGCGGCGGTCGCGCCCGTGGTGGCGAACAGGATCGGCGCGATCAGGCTCGCCATGCGGTAGGTGCCGAAGCGCGTGAGCACCACGATCGTCAGCAGCGACGAGAGGATGCCGACGAGCTGCGCGGTCCAGGTCGGGTACAGGAACGTCCGCTCCGCGACCGCCGCGATCGCGACCCACAGCGCCGAGGGATAGGCCTCGGACCAGGCTCCCGCGACGCCCACCGTGTCCCAGGCCGCGTGTCCCTGGTGGACCAGGTTGCGCGCGATGCGGAACGCGACGTGGGCGCGGTCGTAGGGCGGCGCGAAGTCCCCCTGGGGCGTCTGGTGGATCGCCAGGGTGTGCGCCAGCAGAATCGCGAGGGCGAGGAAGACGACCGTGATCCGATTCATGGAGAGGGGACGGGCGGGGAGCGCGTCGTCGCGTCGGCGAGTATCCTGAAGCGTCGATGGAAGGTCGAGAATCCTCCTGGGACCTGGAGCGCGCCGAGCTGCTTCGCGAGCTGGTCCCACCGCTGGTCCACCGGCTGAACAACTCGCTGGCGGTCGTCACCGGGGCGCTGTGTCTCCAGGCCCCGGAACCCTCCGCGAGCGGCCAGCGCGAGCTCGATCGCATCACCTCCAGCCTCCGGATCCTCTCCGGCTTCGCGCAGGCGCCCTCGAACGGGTTCGGGACGGTCGACCTCAACGAGCTCCTGCGTCAGGCGGAGGAGCTGGTGCGACCGCTGGCGGCCGCGCGCGGCGTCGCGCTCGAGTTTCGCCCCCCGGCGCGTCCCGCGGTCGTCTCCTCCGACGCGGGTCGGCTCGCC
>CAZDYS010000336.1:0-4870 GCA_964509445.1 uncultured Planctomycetaceae bacterium | reverse complement strand
CTTGGAAGAGGTCGTCGCGCGCTCGACCCCCGAGGAGCTCTTGGTTTCGATCCTGGAGCCCTCCGCGCAGATCGCGCCGGAGTTCACGACCTGGTTGTTCGAGACGGAGGTCGACGTGGTGGCGGGCATCCTGGTGGACGAGGACGAGACCACCTACTGGATCCGTGACGATCCCTACCGCGAGGATCTCCTCGGCCTGCCGAAGGCGGAGGTGCTCGAGCGTTCCGCCTCGCCCATCTCCACCATGCCGAGCGGCTTGCTGTCGACCTTCGAAGAGGGCGAGCTCTTCGACCTGTTGGCTTACTTGCGCTCGCTCGCGCCGGAGCGGAAGGCCTCCGGCGAGAGCCCGCGTCGGTAGGCCCCGAAGCCGAACATCGTCGGCTCGTAGGGGCCCAAGAGCCGCGCGTCGACGCGTTCGGGGACCTCGAGCTCCAGGCACCAGTAGGCCGCGTTCACGAAGAAGCGGCGCAGGTCCTCGCAGGCGAGATCCACCGAGGCGCCGATGGTCGAGCAGACGACCCGTTGGCGTGCCTCGGAATACGGATCGAAGGCATGCTCCCGACACCACGCGATCGGCATGCGAGGGCTGTTGCGTCCGTCCGTGACGGCCGGTGCGTCGGGAGTCATCCCCGCGAGGACGGCTCCTTCGAGAAGCACGGTCGCGTCCAGCGGAAGGTCGCGGATCGCGTACACGTCCGTCGGTCCCCACACGTCCGCCACGCTGCGCAGGATCGGGTGGCGTCGCGCGGCGACGGGGATCACGCCGCGCGTGCTTTCGCTCCCGTGGTGTCCGTGGTGTGCGACCCACGTCTCGCCGAGGACCACACGCCCGAAGCCGCCGCTTGGCGCGTCCCAGCTCAAGGGGGCGAAGCGGCTCTTCGCGTCCGCCTCGTACGCGAAGGCGTGGGTCGCGGTGCGGATGCCGATCAGCGGGCGCCCGCTCTCCAGGTAGTCCACGAGGTGCCTCATCTGGGCGTCGGGCAAGCGTCGGAAGCGCGTGAAGAGGATCAGCAGATCGGCCTCGGCGAGGACCTCGAGGCCGGGCAGATGCCCTTGTTGGTCGGGGTCCACATGGCCCGTGGACGGATCGATCGAGAAGAGCGTCGTACAGCGGAATCGGCCACGCTCCAGCAGCCGAGCCAGCATCGGCAGGGCCTCCTCGGAGCGGTACTCCTCGTCTCCCGCGACGAGCACGATGTGCGGGGGGTCTTCCGCTGCCTTCTGCGGGAAGGGCGAGCTGGCAAGGAGAGGGAGGGTCAGAAAGAGCGTCAGCATGGCGGGCCTCCTGGTACCCGAAGCTAGGGCTCTCGGCATGGCTTGGCAACGAGTGCGACGGGCTCGTGGGGAGGGGGCCGCGCAAGGGGGTCGTGAGCGAGTGCGCGGGCGGCGCGGGGCGACCCGGGTGGGCAGGAAACCAGGTGCGCTCTCGAGCGTCCTGGAAGAGTGCTTGCTCGAAGAATGAGATCGGGTCGGAGGTGCACCCTCCTTCGGGGGCTGTTGCGGAGTCGCGGCCTCGCTCTGCTCGCGTGCTGTTGGCTCGGTTCCGGGTGCGACCGGGGCGGGGGACCGCGCGGAGTCGTGTGGGCCGCGGACCGCTTCGGCAACGGCTTGGTGGGGCTCGACGCCGGGCTTGCGCCGCGTTGCGGGGTGCAGGCGTCGAAACCGGTAGCAGTCGTCGCGTTGGATGAGGGGCACGTCGTGTGGGTCGAGGCCCATGGGAGAGACCCGGGGAGAGACCCGGGGAGAGACCAGGGCAGAAACGTGGCGCGTGCGGAGAGCATCGCGCGTGGGACGCAGGCCTCACGCTGGTTGGTCCGTTCGACGACGAGCTCCGGCGAGTGGAGCCTTCCGGGGTCCCTCGTCCGGCTCGCACGTGGCGGAAGCGGCACACCTTCCGAGCTGGCGATCGTCGTCTGGCGAACGCAGGGGTCACCCGCCGCTGGCGGCGTCGCGGGCCTCGGCCCGGACCTGGATCCGCTCTGGCGTGCCACATGCATGGCGCCGACCGCGGTCGAAGCCTGCGCGGGGGGCTTCGTGCTCGCCGCGGAAGGAACGCTGTACCGCTACGCCGACGTTCCGCCACGGGTCGTCGCGACGCATGGGATCCAGGCCGAGCGGATGGCCGTGGCACCCTTGACCTCGCCGAAGGCCCGGACCAGACGCGTGGGACGAGGACCGTGGTTCCGTCCGAGGGGTGTCGTGGTGATGGCCTCCTCGGGATCCCAGCCGGCTCGGAGCCTGTTCAGCAGCGCACGGAGGTTCACCTGGCACCGAGGGTCGCGTGACCAGGCCGTCGGGCCCTTGGTCTCCCCGAAGGCCGTGATCGTCCACCTGGCGGGCATCGCCGACGTCGGGTGGTCAGCCAGCCGCGCGGCATCCGAACGGGTGCGCCACTTGCAGTTGCTGGGCGAGAAGACCCGCCGAGGGTGGAGGCGCGAGAGGCACAGGCTGTGCTTCCAGCTTCGAGTACCTCGGCCTGCCCGCCGACCCTGCGCCCGTCGCCCCGGCCCGGGCGCCGCCCCAGCTCGCGTTCCCATGCGGCTGACCCGGGCCCACCCGCGTCCCCCACCTCGGCCACGCGTCGTCCCCGTGACGACCCGCACGAGGCTCGGGGTGCGCCGCGCCCACGCCACGAGGCCCGCCCCGCGATCCGCGGTTCCGGAGACCGGCGCTCTGCCAAGGCCTTCGGCAGTCCCGAGCCCGTTGCCAGGGGGCTCCTGGACGCTCGGCTACCCTGCGGGCGAGGTCTCGCTCGGCGGCGCGGCGGCCAGATCGACCGTGAGGAGTTCCTCTTCGCGTCCGCTCAGCCCGAGCGCACCACGAGGAGGCACGCTGCGTCGCGCTCCTCGAGGAGCTGAAGGACCTCGTACCCCGCGGGCGCCTGGATGTCTGCGGCGACGCAGGAGCCGAGCTCCTCGAGCCCTCTGTCCAGGTCGCGCCTCAACAGCCCGAACACCTCGGCGGTGCGCACCAACTGGCTGCGCTCGTCGCACGAGAGCGCGAGGAGGTCCGCCTCGGCCGACCCGGCACCCGTCAATCGGGCTCGGAGAGCGGCGGCGAGGTCTTGCAGGGAGCGCATCCCCTCGGAGTGCGCCTCCCGCGCGCCGTCCGGCCCCTCGAGGAGCCACTGGCTTCGCGTATGGGCGGCGCGAGCGAGCACCGCGTTCAGCAAGAGGACGTGAAGGAGTTCACCGTCCCGCAGCGCTCCGCCGTCCGCGATCATCTGCCGGAGGATCTGCTCGTAGAACAGCGCACACTCTTCTATCTCGGCGTCGAAGGGCAGCACGGACTCGCCCCTACGGGCGGCGGCCTGCGCCGCCCGCAGCTTCGCCGCAAGCTTCGCCTGGTATCCGGCAATCTTCGCGTACTGGATCCAAGCGAGTTTGCGGTCTATTGCGCCCAGTCGTGTCAGGACCACCTCGCACCGACTCGTGAGCGCCACCAAGTCCTCTCGGAGGACGTGGAATCCGGCGAGCATGACTCCGATGCCGGCGAACTGGAGCCCGAGCGCCGCAGCCCCCATCGCGGTCGCGGCAACTCCGCTGGCCTCGACGGCCTGCGACCCGAGCGCCTCCGCGTCCCGCTCCCTCAGCCAGGCGACGACGCTCTTGCTCCCTGCCTCGCGCACGACGCCGCCGACGCGTTCGTACTCCCCCGAGTCCAAGCCGGCGTCCACCTCGGGCGGCACCTTCAGCTCGACGGAGAGCGTGTGCATCGACTACGGCTCGAGGTGGGACGCGAGGGCGTCGAACCAGGCGCGGGAGCGCGCCTCGGCGATCCGGAAGAGACACTTGACGGTGGCCTCGTCGACGAGCGCATCTCCGGCGAGAAGTCGTTCTGGATGTCGATACAGGTCCAAGGCAGCGGGCATCCAGTTGAGGCCCGAGAGAATCTCGCTACGGGTGAAGATCGAGATGAGCTGCATCGCGGAGCTCAAGGGCTCGGTGACGCGCTGCGACGGTCCAGGGATAGTCAGCTTGGATTCGATCAGCCGCTACTCTTGGGTCTCGCGGTCTCCGAAGAGCTCCTCGTCGATCTCACTGACGGGTCCCGCCACCAGACCGCGCCGCCACAGGAGCAGTCGGCGTTCCCGCTGCGGGGTGGAGCTGCACTCCGATGTCTCGAGGTCCAGGGCCGAGCAGAGCTCGGTCACTCGCTCCGGGTGGGTCCTCAACAAACGGGAATAGGGGACCGTGGCGATGAGCTTCGGGTCGCCGATCTCCACGAGCGCGACGACGAGGTCCTCGGACTCGATTCGAGCGAGCCGCGTCGCGAGCGGCTCGGCATCGCCTGGTAGCGAAGACGTCACCCGAACCTCGCTCGGGTGGTGATCGTCGGAGATCTCATGGGTCTCTTCCAATCTGATCGCTCACCACGCGATCGCACAAGGCGTTGACCGCGAAACCTCGAACGGACCCTCCTGACGATCGATGGGCGTCGCCGCACGGTTTCTGAATCGCTCCGGCTGCTTCCGCCATCGTGCGCGGTGGCCTCTCAGCCGGACACCGCGCTCGAGCAGGCTGCGACGAATCGACTGGTGGTGCAGGTCGAGCTCGCGGGCGACTGCGGTGAAGGACAGGCCCTCGACCAGTTAGAGGCGCCGGGCCTCGTCCCAGTCCGGAGGCACGGGGGGCCGCGGGATCTGGCTCAGGGGCTCACCCTCGAGGTCGAAGTTCACACTCGACCGTCCCAACTCCGGGCAATCGGATCGGTGTCATGAGTCTACGAACCCCAGGCTGCCTAGCAGGTTCGAGGCCCCTGGGTTAGGCGCAATCACGACCCAGCGCTTCGACCCTCGCGTGATCGACACGTAGAACAGCCGCCTGCTCTCGTCGTCGTCGGGGAACTGGGGTCCACCGCCGCTGGCCAC
>CAZDYS010000335.1:0-4876 GCA_964509445.1 uncultured Planctomycetaceae bacterium | reverse complement strand
TCAAGTGGCCGCGCGCGCGCATGCGTCGCCTGGAGCAGGCCGAGGACCTGGTCGTGATCGCCGAGCCCGGGGACGCGCCGACGGCCCTCGACGCCGCACGTCTCCGCCCGCGCGGGGAGTCGGCGGAGCGCTGGCGGGTCGACGCGAGCGTCTCCTTCGGAGAGACCTGGCACGGCGCCGTCGTGCTGGCGCGCGCGGACGGAGCGCTGGTCGGATTGCTCCTGGTCGACGAGGGCCGCGGGACGATCCACGCGGTGGACGGACTCTTCGACTGACTCAGAGCGCGTGGCGCTCGCCGTCGCTGGCCACGAACATGCCGGCGTCCCGCACGCGCGCGGCCTCCTCGGAGTCCGGGTCGCACACGGGGTTCGAGTGGTTGAGGTGGGTGAAGCGCACCTTGGCGCGCTCGCTCGCGGGGAGGGGCGCGAAGCGCGCGAGCGACTCGACCACGAACGGGTGGGGGATGTCCGCGAGGTCGCGGCCGGGGATCTCCCCCGCGTCGAAGAAGCTCGCGTCCAGGAGCGCGACGTCGACGTCCGCGAGCACCTCCTCGATCCGCACGTCCCAGCGCTCCCACTTGTCGATGTCCGGCAGGTACAGGAGAGAACGCCGCGGACCCTCGAGCACGAAGGCGACCGTGTCGGTGAACTCCTCCCGGTGCGGGACCGCGAGCGCGCGGACCGCGAGGCGCTCGTTCAGCACGACGCGTTCTCCGGGAGCGAGGCCGCGGAGCACGATCGTGCCGGCCTCCACCAGGAGGCTCCAGGGTCCGTTCCCGCGCAGGTAGGCCTGCATGCGCGGCGTGCCCCAGACGGGCAGGTCGCGTGCTCCGTAGGCCTCCGGCCCGAAGTGGGCGAGCCCGAGGTAGTGGCCCATGTGCGCGTGCGTCAGGAAGACGCCGTCGACCAGCGGGGGACGCGGCCCCGCGAGCGCGCGCGTGGACGGGTGGCCGTGCATCGCCTCGACCTGACGCGGCAGGTCCGGCGACGCGTCGAAGAGCCAGCGCTCCCCGGTCGTCGGGTCGCACAAGAGGAGCGAGGTGACGCGTCGCGCGAAGGCCTCGCTCCGGCGTGCGCGTCGGCAGTGCGGACCCTGACAGCCGATCTGGGGCAGGCCGCCGTCCTGGGCCGTGCCGAGGACCAGAACGTAGGGAGCGTCGGAAACGCTTTCCGCGGGCGGCCCTCCCGGGGGCGTGACGCAGGACGTCAGGGCGGCGAGCAGCACGAGGAGGGACCTCATGTCCGGAGTTCGCTCCGTTCGGCGCGCTCTGTCAAGCAACCAGGTCGCCGAGGTCTGCTACAGTCGCTGCCATGGACGAGATCCCTCGCCCCCCCCAGAACGTCCAGCGGAGCGGTTCCGCGACGCCGCGCAAGCTGCGCGTGATCGGCAAGGAGCCGCTCGCCGCGGTGCTGGATCTCGCCGTGAGCCGCGCGCTGCGGCGCGTGTCCGGCGCCTACGACCCCGCCCACGTGGAGGAGGTGCAGGAGGTCTGCCGCGTCGAGTTCCGGCGGCTCCTGAAGGACAACGCCCGTCCGATGCGCGGCGTGACCAAGAGCCAGTTCCTGCTCGAGCTGGAGCGCTCGCAGCACAAGATGCTCGCCGCCAAGGACAAGGCCCAGAAGGAGCTGTCCGAGCTGTCCGAGCGCTCCGAGCTGCTGCGGGACCGGATCGACCAGGAGGAGAGCTCCGACGAGGCCTTCGCCGTCCAGCGCAGCGCGAGCTTCGAAGCCGAGCTGGACAAGCGATTCCGCAAGGTCTTGAAGCTGTCCGACCTGGGGCCGGCCTCGTCGCGCTCCCTGCGCGAGGCGCTCGTGCACGCGGCCGCCGACGCCGCCCACGCGGAGTGGATGAAGGCGCGCGAGGAGCGACGGCGTCAGGCGGAGGACGAGATCCAGAACTACGAGCGCCGGATCGCGAAGCTGACCGGGTCGCTGGAGAAGACCGAGGCGGAGCTGAAGCGCCTGGCCAGTCTCGAGAGCGACGCCGACGCGGGCATCTCCTCGATCTACCGCGAGGTCCAGGGCCTCGACCTGGAGGTGCAGGACGCCGCGCGAAAGAAAGAGATGCTCGCGAACATCTTCCAGGCGAACCTGGAGCTGCAGAAGAGCGGCTAGGAGCGAGCGGCGGCGGGGCTGGCCCCGTATCCGAAGGCCGGATCCAGCCGCGCGCACTCCGCCTCGACGAACGCCAGCTCCTCCGCTCCCATCTCGTCGCGGTAGCCGCCGATCTTCCCGCGACGGACCTTGAAGGAGTCCTTGTCGGAGGTGTCCCCGGCTTGGAGGAAGTCGCTCTGGAACGCGCCCTTGCTCTCCATGCGCTGCATGTTCTCGAAGCGCGAGTACTCCACGGCGGCCTCCAGCGCGTCCCCGTCGACGTCGCCGAAGCCCAGGTGGCGCAGCATGCGGTCCAGCTCGCGGACCGTCTCGGCGCGGCAGTCCTCGTAGCGCACGAGGAGGACGTTCGAGGCCTCCCGCCAGTCGCTCCACCAGGCGTTCATCACGTCGATGATCGTGCCCAGTCCGAGCTCGGGGTGCCGGAGGAAGTCCGCCAGCGGTCCTTCGAACCGGTGCTCGCGCTTCACCATGTGGTGGTAGAGCGAGACGATCACGTCGCGCGGGTCGCGGGCCAGCAGCACGATCGGCTTCGTGCGGTCCGCGCCGGCCAACAGGTGCTTGCCGCGCAGGCGGTCCCAGAGCCGCGTGGTCCGGTGTTCCCAGAGCTCGTGCGTGTAGCGCACGTCCGGCAGTCCGAGGGAGGGCAGGACCTCGTCGTCCACGCGCACTTCGAGGCCGGCGCGCTTGCAGGCGTAGGAACAGACCAGCGCGCGCAGCCAGGTGCGTCCGCTCTTGGGGATCGAGATCACCAGGCTGTCGGCGGCCCGGTAGACCTTGCCCTTCGAGCTCACGTTCCAGCGCATCGACACGCGCGGGAGCTTAGGGATTCCGCTTGCGCGCGACAACGCCGCCAGCTTCCATGCCTGCCATGCGACTGAACCTGGGTTGCGGCAACAAGCGCAAGGAAGGCTACCTCGGCGTCGACCGCTATCCGTGCGACGCGGTCGACCAGATCGCGGACCTGAACGGCACGCTGCCCTACGGCGAGAGCACGATCGACGAGGTCTGGATGGACAACGTGATCGAGCACATCCCCGACCTGCCCCGGCTGTTCGCCGAGCTGCACCGCATCTGTCGCGACGGCGCCGAGATCAAGATCGTGACGCCGCACTTCGCCTGCCACGACTCCTGGCGCGATCCGACGCACGTCCAGCACCTGTCCTACTTCTCGATGGACCACTTCGAGAAGCCCGACGTCGCGCACTACACCAAGGGCGGCTTCCGCGTGCTGTCGAGGAAGCTCTCCTTCAGCGGCCTGCTGGGCAACGTCGGCTACCTGATCTACAAGCTCAGTCCCCGGCTCTACGAGGCGCGCTGGTGCTTCGTGTTCCGGCCCGGTGCGCTGCGCTTCACGATGCGCGTCGTGAAGCGATCCGGCGGCGCCTAGTCCTCGTCGCCCAGGTAGCCCATGTGCTCGATCGCGCGGAGGTCGTCCTCCTCGGGCGGCGCGAAGTTCTTCTCGAACGACAGGGCGCCGGCTCCCGCGGCCTCCTGCAGGAGCCGCCCCTCGGCGCCGAACGCGTCCCCGACGGGCGCGCTCTCCTCCGGGTCGGCTGCCAGGTCGTAGACCAGGCGCAGGCCGACGGCGCCGGTCCCCGGCTGCCCGTGGCGGAACAGCTTCTTGGACCCGACCACGACGCAGTCGTTGTGGCGGTTGAACGCGCTCTGGAGTGAGTAGATCGGCCGTTCGGGCAGCGGGCTGCCCTCGATCGCGTCTCGCAGGCTGATGCCCCGGATCCCGGCGGTGGCCGGGAGCTCGGCCCAGTCGAGCACCGTCGCGTGGATGTCGACGTTCGAGCAGGCGCCCGCGATCCGGCCCGCGTTCGGCACGTCCCTGCCCGGCAGCACCAGGAACGGGATGCGCGTGTTGAAGTCGTGCACCGTGGCCTTGCGCTGGCGCAGCGGGAACGGCTGCCCGTCGGCCGCGCGCAGCGGAGCCTCGCGCGTCAGGTCCCCGGGCATCTCCATCCCGTGGTCGCTGGTCACCAGGAACACGAGGTTCCCCCCGTAGCGCTCGTCGAAGAAGCGGTGGAGCTCGGCGATGCGCGCGTCCACGTAGCGGGTGGCGGCCTCCCGCACCGCCGGAGCGGTGTCGCGCTCGAGCGCCTGGCCGTGCTCGAACGGCGCTCCCTCCCAGGGGCCGTGCACGTCGATGTAGTGCACGTAGGTGAACTCCGGCTCGCTCGGGGCGCCGCGCTCCGCGTAGTGGGCGAGGACGCTCGCGTTGACGTCGTCCGCGAACATGTCGCGCGTCCAGACGAGCTCCGGGTTGCCGCGCGTCGCTCCCTGGTCGCCGATGAACTCGTCGATCGCGTAGTGGTCGAACCCGAGGTGGATCGGGTTCCAGTCCTGCAGGAACGGGTTCGTGACGAAGCCCGCCGTGTGGTAGTGGTCCTTGAGGAGCAGCGGCAGCATCGGGACGCGCGCGTCGAAGGTGGACAGCTCCTTGCCGTTCGTGGGCGCGCCGTCGGCGCCGTGCTGCTGCGGGTACAGGCCCGAGAACATGCTCACGACGGACGGGTAGGTCCAGGGAGCCGCGGAGCGCATGTCCTCGAAGATCACGCCCCGCTCCGCCAGCGCCAGGGTCTCCGGCATCCACTCTTCGGCCCAGTCCTTGCGCAGCTGGTCGACCAGGACGAGCACCACGTGGGGGCGCTCGGGAGCGGGCTCCCCGCACCCGCCGCAGAGGGCGAGGCCGAGGAGGGCGGCGAGGTGGGGGCGCGGAGTCATCGGGCGGAGTCTGCTCTACGCCTCGGGGCCGG